>NYYE01000014.1 GCA_002686655.1 Crocinitomicaceae bacterium
ATATCATGAAGATTATTCAAATTACCCGCATATGTTAATTTATCTAAATTCACTATGTGGTATTGAGAATATTTATTTACTAATTTTCTAACAACATGAGACCCGATAAAACCAGCTCCTCCAGTAATTAATATAGTTTTTTTGAAATTCATTACAAAGTCCAATAATCTAATTGATTAATTTTATTTCTAAAAATTCCTTTCAAATCTACCAAAAGACCTTTGTCTGATAATATGGATTTAAAATAATCTTCTTTTAAAATTGAATACTCATGATGATTTACGGCTACTATTACTGAATTATAAATACCACTTATTTTATCAACTAACTTAAAACCATATTCATCCCAAAGTTCGTTAGAGTCTGCATGAGGATCAACAACTTCAACATTACAAGAAAAAGATTTCAATTCATTTATTACATCAACTACCTTTGAATTTCTAATATCAGAAACATCTTCTTTGAAAGTTGCTCCCATTACTAGTACACGGGCTTCTTTCATTGGAGTTCCAGCAGCAATAACTTTTTTAGCAACTGTACGCCCAACATAAGAACCCATTGAATCATTAACAGACCTTCCAGAATTAATTATCTGAGCATGATAACCTAATTCTTTTGCTTTATGAGTTAAATAATATGGATCAACACCTATACAATGTCCTCCTACAAGTCCAGGTTTAAAATTTAAAAAATTCCATTTTGTTCCTGCAGCCTCTAATACTTCATAAGTATTTATATCCATTCTATTGAAAATGACTGATAATTCATTAATTAAAGCAATNTTGACNTCTCTTTGAGTATTTTCTATAATTTTTGCCGCCTCTGCTACTTTTATAGAAGATGCACGATGAACACCAGCTGNAACNACCANTTCATAAGTCTTAGCAATTTCTTCAGCAGATTCTTTATCACANCCTGCAGATACCTTAATGATACTAGAAAGTGTGTGAACCTTATCACCTGGATTAATCCTTTCTGGGGAATATCCAACCTTAAAATCTTCTTTAAAAGTCAATCCACTTAGTTCTTCTAAAACTGGAATACAATCTTCTTCCGTACAGCCAGGATAAACTGTGGATTCATAAACTACATAATCNCCTTTTTTTAATACTTTACCAACAGTTTTACTAGCAGATATTAGAGGATTAATATCAGGCTTTTTGTTTTTATCTATAGGAGTTGGTACAGCAATTATAAAAAACTTAGCGTCTTGTAAATCTTTTAAATTTGAAGTAAAAGTTATAGAACAATTTTCAAAATCACTAGCTATAAGTTCATTGCTAGGATCTATATTTTGCTTCATCAAGTTTACTCTTTCAACATTAATATCAAAACCAATNACATCAAGCTTTTTAGCAAATTCAAGAGCAATCGGAAGNCCTACATATCCTAAGCCAACAACAGCTAATTTTTCATCTTTTGAANTAAGTTTATCGTAAATTTTCATTTTTTACTATCTCTTAATTTATAAATTTTCTCAATAATTTCTACTACTTTTAAACCTTCTAAAGCATTAGTTGTAGCTACATTTTTTCCTTTTAAGGTCTCTACAACATTTTCAAATATATAATGNTGATTAGCTGCGCTCCCCTTATAAGCCCCATAATCATTAGGTGGATTAGACTCCTTAAGTTTGGGCATTTCATAATTTTCTATATTACAAAATTCAATTTCGTTCATATACTGACCCCCAACTTTTACACTTCCCTTACTTCCGACAATAGTCATACTACTTTCTAAATTAGAGTTCCAAACAGCGGTNGAATAATTCAATCCCCCCATTCCTCCATTTAAAAAATCAAAAGTAATCATTCCTGAGTCTTCAAAATCTGTTGAATCTTTGTGAGTAAAATCAGCAAATTTACCTTNAATATTTTCTATGTCTCCAAAAAGCCAGTACATAATATCAATAAAATGTGAAAATTGGGTAAATAGAGTCCCGCCGTCATGTTCTAATGTTCCTTTCCATCCTCCCTTTTTATAATACCTATCATCTCTGTTCCAATAACAATTGACTTGAACCATGAATATTTCACCGAGCTTTTTGGAATCTATAATTTCTTTCAGCCATAAACTAGGTGGAGAATATCTATTTTGCATTACTGCAAATACTTGCTTATGTTTTTGTAATGCCTTAAAAATTACACTCTCACATTTTGCTTTACTTAATCCAATAGGTTTTTCAATTACAATNTGTTTATCGTAATTTAAAACATCAATAGAAATATCTGAGTGAGATCCATTAGGCGTACATATACAAACTACATCAATTTCTGGATGAGAANTCACTAAATCTATATGGTTATTATAAAATGGAACATTGTAATTTTCTANATCTAAAATTTCTTTNGAAACTATATCGCAAATGGCCACTAATTCACAGGAATTATTACGAAANATCATTTCAGAATGNCTCTTNCCTATATGACCTAGNCCAATTACTCCAAACTTAACTNTATCCATATNAATCTATTTTTTTTACTTGACCGTTTATAAGTNCATANNTCTGTAAAGATTCTTTACAAGTGGCTTTCCCATTTTCAAAATTTAGTCTGTGTCCATATTCACTTACCCAACCGATTTGTTTGGCAGGATTACCAACAACCAATGCATAAGGTTTAATATTTTTTGTAATAACAGCTCCAGCGCCTATTAAAGCATATTTTCCAATTTCATTACCACAAATTACTGTAGCATTAGCTCCCACTGAAGCTCCTTTTCTAACGATTGTATTTTNATAAGAATCTTTTCTTATTACTGCACTTCTTGGGTTTGAAATATTAGTAAAAACCATTGAGGGTCCTAAGAAAACATCATCTTCACAAACTACGCCAGTATATATAGAAACATTATTTTGAACTTTCACGTTGTTTCCTAAAATTACTTTTGGGGAAACAANTACATTTTGACCAATATTACATTTTTTACCTAACTCTGAATTACTCATGATATGACTAAAATGCCATATTTTGGTATCATCTCCAATATTGGCATGATCATCAATTACTGCAGTTGGATGTGCAAAATAATTCATTAAAATTTATTATAAGATTTAAAGTTTTGATGTTCTTTTAAATTTAATTCTTTCTTTGAAAGACTACAAAAATATTCATAAGTTAATTTTAAGCCTTCATTTCTGTTGACTTTAGGAACCCATCCAAGAATATTTTTAGCTAAATCTATATCAGGTTTTCTCTTTAGGGGGTCATTTTCAGGAAGTGGCTTATAAATAATTTTTTGTTGAGAATTTGTTAATTTAATAATCTCTTGAGCAAAATCTTTTATTGAAATCTCATTTGGATTGCCAATATTTACCGGATAATTATAATTATAAAAAAGTAACTTATAAATCCCGTCAATAAGGTCATCAACATAACAAAAAGACCTTGTTTGACTACCATCACCAAAGATAGTTAAATCTTCACCTCTTAAAACTTGACCAATAAAAGCTGGTAAAACACGTCCATCATTTAATCTCATTCTTGGACCATAGGTATTAAATATTCTCACAATTTTAGTATCTAAATTATGAAACCTGTGATATGCCATAGTTATAGCCTCTTGAAATCTTTTTGCTTCATCATAAACTCCTCTTGGACCAATAGGATTAACATTTCCAAAATAACTTTCACTTTGAGGATGAACCAAGGGATCTCCATAGACTTCACTTGTAGAGGCAACTAAGATTACAGCTTTTTTTGCTTTAGCTAATCCTAGTAAATTATGTGTTCCTAAAGAACCTACTTTTAGAGTTTGAATAGGGATTTTTAAATAATCAATTGGACTTGCTGGTGAAGCAAAATGAAGAATATAATCTAAGTCATCATTTATTTCTACATACTTAGATACATCATGATTGATGAATCGGAAATTTTTATTTTTTTTAAGCGAGTCTATGTTTTTTTGAGAACCAGTAATGAAATTATCCATCCCTATAACATAAAAATCTTCTTTTAAGAAACGTTCACAAAGATGAGAACCTAAAAAGCCAGCTGCTCCAGTAATTAAAATATTTTTCATTTTAATAATTTATTGACAACTTGTCTTCCAATACTTTGGTAATAAAAATTTCTTTTTATCATAGATTCAATTGAATATAAATTTCTTCCATCAAAAATAATTGGATTTTTCATTAGTGAATTCATCTCATTAAAATCTGGATTTCTAAAAGCAGCCCACTCCGTAGCAATTAAGAGAGCATCAACATTTTTTAAAGCATCTAAACTTGAATTAGCATATTTAATTTTATCACCAATTAATTTCTTAACATTTGGCATGGCTTCTGGGTCGTATGAAACGATATTAGCTCCAGCCAAAGTTAATTCATTAATAATGTCTAAAGATGGTGCTTCCCTAATGTCATCAGTTTCAGGTTTAAAGGCAAGACCCCACAAAGCAAAATTCTTTCCCCTTAAATCATTGCCAAAATAAGACTTAACTTTCTTAACTAAAATTAATTTTTGAATCTCATTCACATCCATTACAGCATTAATGATTTTAAATTGAAAATTTTCGTCTATACCTGATTTATTAAGCGCTTTGACATCTTTAGGAAAACAACTTCCTCCATAGCCAATCCCAGGAAATAAGAACCTTTTACCAATTCTAGAGTCTGTACCTATTCCTTTTCTAACTTTGTCAACATCTGCTCCAATTATTTCACAATAGTTAGCGATTTCATTCATGAAGGTGATTTTAGTAGCTAAAAAAGAATTGGCTGCATACTTTGTTAATTCAGCAGATTTTTCATCCATAAAAATGATTGGATTACCTTGTCTGACAAAAGGTTTGTATAGCTCTTCCATTAGGTTTTTGGCCTTTTCACTACTTGTTCCAACTACAACTCTGTCAGGCTTCATGAAATCTTCTACAGCATAACCTTCTCTTAAAAATTCAGGGTTAGAAACAACATCAAAATCCACTTTAGTATTGTTCTTTATAGCTGCAGATACTTTTGCAGCAGTACCTACTGGGACCGTACTTTTATCAATAATAACTTTATAATCATCTAAAATTTTTCCCAAATTTTCTGCAACACCTAATATATAACTCAAATCTGCAGAACCATCTTCACCAGGAGGAGTTGGCAAAGCTAAGAAAATGAACTGAGCATCCTTAATTCCCTCTTTTAATGATGTAGTAAAGGACAATCTTTTCTGAGATATATTTCTTTGAAAAAAATTATCTAAATGAGGTTCATATATAGGAATAACTCCATTTTTTAACTTTTCAACTTTATCTTCATCTATATCAACACAAATAACTGAGTTACCAGTCTCTGCTAAGCAAGTTCCAGTTACAAGTCCCACATATCCAGTTCCAATAACAGCTATATTCATTTTAAGTTTTTTAAATAATTAGTAATATTTTCTATAATAAAATCTTGTTGTTTAGTAGATAACTCTGTATGCATAGGTAATGAAATAACTCTTTGAGAAAGCCATTCTGTATATTTCATACTTTTAACTGAAGCGGGAATATTATTAAACATTTTTTGTTGATGAGCTGGAACAGGATAATAAACCATTGCCGGAATATTTTTGGAAGCCAAAAATTGAATTAGTTGATCTCTATTGATTTCCTCATTTAGTTTCAAAGTATATTGATGGAAAACATGATTGGAGTTTGAGTCTCTAAAAGGTATTTCTAAAAATGGTATATCTTGAAGCTTGTTATCATAATAATCTGCTGCTATGATTCTACTTTTAATATAGNTATCTAATTCTTTAAGCTTTATTCTTAATACAGCTGCTTGCAAATTATCTAATCTAGAATTACAGCCCACTCTATCGTGATAATATTTTTTGCTTTGACCATGATTAGCAATCATTCTAAACTTTTCTGCTAATTGATCATCGTTCGTCATTAAGGCACCTCCATCTCCATAACATCCTAAATTTTTTGAAGGGAAAAAACTAGTACAACCAACATCTCCAATAGTTCCAGTTTTTTTATTTTCAGAAAATCCATAAAAGTCACAACCTATTGCTTGGGCGTTATCCTCAATAACAAATAATTTATACTTTTTTGCCAAATCTATAATTGCATTCATATTACAAGACTGGCCAAAAAGATGGACTGGAACAATAGCTTTAGTTTTATTAGTGATAGCTTTTTCTATTTCATTAGCTGAAATATTAAAAGTTTTAGGGTCACAATCAACAAACACGGGTTTTAATCCTAAAAGAGCAATAACTTCTGTAGTTGCAATGTAAGTGAATGAAGGAGTAATTACCTCATCACCAGGCTTTAGTCCGAGGCCCATCATAGCAATTTGCAAAGCATCAGTTCCGTTACCACATGTGATTACATGTTTGACACCCATGTAATCAGCTAGTTCTGTCTGAAATCCCTTAACATGACTACCATTAATAAATTGAGTAGAATTAATTACTTCGCTAATAGCTAAATCTACTTGAGGTTTGATTTTTAAATATTGACTTTTTAAGTCAACCATTTGAATATTTAGTTTGTTTTCTGACATCTATTATAAATGATTTGCGAATATAGCTATATCCTAGATTTATGGCAATTCTTATATTTGATTTATAATAAAATACTTTTGATAAGGCTCATTTTCATTTTATTCATTTTTACAATAAATATTTTGATTGCTCAAAATAATAAAGACTCAATATTATTTTGCCCTACAGTAAAGTTTAGCTTAGCACTTCAATCTCCAAAAGGGGATTTTAGCTCAGATTATGGAATTAATTCTAATATCGGTTTTTCATTAGGATGGAAAAACAAAAGAAACCAAACTTTTGAGATAAACTATAATTTTATTCATAGTCAAAATGTAAAAAATAAATCTGTTCTAAGTCACCTTATAAATAGTCAAGGATGGATCATTAATCAAAATGGTGAGGAAAATCTATATGTTCTATATCACAGAGGGGGACTAATAAGTCTTGATTTTGGGAAAATTTATAGTATAGTTGGCCCTAATGCTAATTCGGGACTTTACATCAAAACTGGAGTTGGAACCATGTATCATAAAATAAGAATTGAAAATCAAGATAATTTAATTCCTCAGCTATCTAAAGATTATTTAAAATATTATGATCGATTAACTGTAGGAATTCTTTTAAAACAATATATAGGTTATCATCATATGAGTAATAATAGATTAGTAAATTTCACCCTAGGATTTGAATGTATTGAAGGTTTTAATAAGGGGATGAGGGATTACCAAATTGATTTAATGGGACCCTATAGAGGAAATAAATTAGATATTTATCTAGGTATAAGAACTGCTTGGATTTTTCCAGTATTAAGAAAAGAACCTAAAGAATACTATTACAATTAATATGAATTCTTTAGTTTATCAGATTGGTGTTAAAGTATTAGAAATTTATTTAAATATAGCTTGCTTTACTGGAAACCAAAAAGCTAAAAAAGCTAAAATTGGGAGAAGAAATTGGAAAAATCATTTAGAACTTTTCAAAAAAAAGAAAAAAACCTATTGGATTCATGCAGCATCCCATGGAGAAGCAATAATGGCTTTACCAATTATTGAAAAAATACTCAATGAAAAAAATAACCAAGTCACTATGTCTTTCTTTAGTGCTTCAGGATTTGAAAACTTCAACTATAAAAGTAGCCGTTTCTTTAAATTTTATTTACCAATTGATAAAAAAAATAATTATAAAAAATTAATAGAATTTTTAAATCCAAAATTATTAATCTTTATAAAATATGACTTGTGGCTTAATTTAATTAGTGATTGTCATAATAGGGGAATACCAACAGTTTTGGTTTCTGCCAAATTTAGAAAAAAACAATGGTATTTTAAGCACTTCGGGAAAAAAGCTAAATCTGTTTTAAAAACAATGTCATGTATTTTTACAATAGATAAATCATCAGAAAGATTATTAATAAAAAATAATTTCAAAAATGTTAAGTATAGTGGAGATACGAGATATGATCAAGTTTCAAACGTAGTAAATAAAAATATAAATCTAATTATAAATAATCCTTGTATTATTTTAGGTTCTTCATGGAGTGAGGAAGAAAAATATGCAGCAGAGATCATCCAAAAAATGGATAATATTAATTGGATAATTGTTCCACACGAAATTCAAAATCATAAATTAAGAAAAACAAAAAATCTTTTTGGAGATAATTGTTCTTTGCTTTCAAATACTGATTTAAATAAACCTATTCCTAAAGTTTTAATTATTGATAAAATCGGAATCTTATCCAGCTTATATAATTTCTCAGATATTGCTTTTGTTGGGGGTGGGTTTAGCGGAAAACTTCATAACATTTTAGAGGCAGGGGTTAAAGGAAATATCATAATATTTGGACCAAAAACAGAAAACTACCCAGAAGCNGAGTTATTGGTTAATAAAAATCTTGCTTTTAAAATCAATAATTCATTAGAATTGAAAAATACGATTGAAACTCTACTTAACAACCCAAAAGAACTAAATAAAAAGCAAGACAAAATCATTCAATTTATTAAGGCTCAAAAAGGGGCAACAGAAAAAATATGGAGAGAAATTGAAAAAATGGTATAACTACTATTCCATAATTTCTGCATCTTCTAATATATAGTTGAGTTGGTATATATCATCTACATTTAGTTTTAATTTACCNTTAAATGTAATTACCTGATCCATNCTTAAACCTTCATACTTTTTTANCATTTGCACTTCCATAACCGACTCAGGACCAGCTTGTCCACAAAAAAAACAAGAACTATACGGATTTGCAGAAAGAACATAATAATCTTGAACAATATCAACTGGAATAATAAAACCTCTTATTTGAACTTCTTTATTATCCATAGCTTTAACAGAACTTGAAAACTTTGGAACCATATAATAAGCTTGGAATTCTTCTGACCAAATTTCGTCAAACTCAACATTTTTAAGTAATTCCCAAGTGATAATATTTTGTGAATAAAANTGCAGACTGAAAAAACAAGAGATTAATAATAAAAATATTTTCTTTTTCATATTTTCTTTTTTAGAGTGCTTGATATATCCATATTATAAGCAGCAATAGCAGGAATGAATGCAGAAATAATACCAGTTGCTATAGTTCCAATTAGCAACCATAATTCAAAATAATTAAAAATTAAACCTGAAAATTGGTAATGATAATGATTGGTTAAGTATTGTCCCATAATCTCCAATAATATATGTCCCATAAAAACTCCCAATAAGCCTCCAATAAAAGCTATTAAAAAACCCTCTGNTAAAATTGATATTAAAACTAATTTTGAAGTAGCTCCAGAAGCTCTCATCATGGCAATTTCATACTTTCTATTTTTCATAGAATTAATCATTGTAATTAACATGCTAAAAAAAGCCAAGCCAAAAATAAACCATGCTAAAACAGTTACCACTTTTACTGCTGGTTGAACCAAGTCTAAAAGTCGCTGAATTTCAATAGNTGGTTCAGCTGCCATCAATTGCTCCTTATTATTGACAATTCCTGGAATAGAAAACTTAGCTCTTGGGGAATTATAATTGACAAGAANAGCGGTAATTTCTTTATCTTCTTCATGTACAGTAGTTTTGTGATGGTCATGGTGATGGTCATGGTCATGGTCATGTTTTTTTTCNTAACTCAAATCAAAACTACCTTTTTGATGATCTTCNGAATGAACCTGCCAAACACTCTCTAAAGGAGTGAGAATTAAGTTATCAATAACCTCACCAGAATAATCTAATAACCCAACGACAAGATATTTAGCATCTTGATGCTCATGAATAGAAGCATCAATCCCGTGACTACCATAAAAACTATCTCCTAATTTTAAATCCATTTTATTTGCAGCATTAAAACCGAGGACAACTTCGTATGGTTTTTCAAATAATTTCCCTTTTTTTAATGGAGCTTCATACAATTTTTGTAGAAAATTTTGATTGGTACCTACTATTCGATAAGATTTATAGTTGTCTCCTAAAGAAATCGGAATAGCATTTTTCACAAAGGGATGTTTAGTTAAAAAAGTAACATCTTTCATCCTTATATTTCCAGTAGGATTATCTACGTGGAATACATTGCACAAAACCAACTGTAATCTGCTGCCTTTAGCACCCACCACTAAATCAATTTTATTGGCATTTTCATTAAACTTACTTTCTAGTTGTTGCATGGTTAAAAAAGCCAAAATAATAATCATGATAGATGAAGCCAGTAACAAAACTGACAAACCGGATGAGAATGGTCTTTTAACAATATTATTCCAGGCTAACTTAAGAAGCATCTAAATCTATAAATTGTTTGAATTTATCTTTTAATCTTTTATCGTGTGTAACAATTATTAAAACAGAATTATTCTCTTGAGATAAATCTTTTAATAAATCAATAACAATATCACATGAATAATCATCCAAAGCAGATGTAGGCTCATCTGCTAAAATAATTTTAGGCTTATTAATTAAAGCTCTTACAATAGAAATTCTTTGTTTTTCACCCTCACTAAGCTCATGTAATGGAGCTTTTTTACGATTTAATAATTCAACTTTTTCTAATAAAGTATTTATATGATTTTGATCTCTATTTCCGAGAAAATACTGAGAAAGCAATAAATTATCATTAATATTTAAGGATTTTATAAAATGTGGAGTTTGAAAAATAAAACCTATGTTTAAGCCTCTAAATTTATCTAGTTCATTACTAGAAAGTAATGCAATATTCTCATTATTTATTTTAACGTATCCACTGTTTGGAGATAATAATCCTCCTATGAGATTTAAAAAAGAGGTTTTACCAGATCCACTTCGGCCAAGAATTAGAAAATGATTTCCTGGACTAATATCTAGATCGGGGAAATTGATTCTCTTATTTTCATATTTTATTGATAAATCTTTAGTCTGTATCAATTTTCTTTGATTTAATCCAAAAAATAATGCCAACTAAAACAAGTGGTATACTAAGGTACTGACCCATTGTTAAGGCAGAGCTGTTAGATAATGCTTGATGTTCTTTAAAAAATTCAACAAAAAATCGTGCAACAAAATGCAATGTTAGAAAAATTCCAAATAATCTTCCACGATACAAATACCATTTTTTCTTCCAATAAGCCCAAAATAAGAATGAAAAAATAATCCAATAAGAAATAGCCTCATAAAGTTGAGTAGGAATTCTAGTTATTATATAAATTGGTAAAACCATTTCGTTTAATGAAGTTATTGAAAAATCATTTTTATTCGGAGAGGAAAAGAAATCTGCATCTGATTCTATTGACTTATAATCAAAAGCATTAGAAAAAGCTTCACTGTAATATGGATTCATTTTTTGATTACCTAAGGGAATAGTAACTGAAATTTTTGGAAAATAAATATTATCAATTAGCGTATCTGAGTTAGTTTCATCAAACTTTATTTTATCCTTATCAATATTAAAAAACCCAGAAATTTGACCTTTAGCTTTGTATTCATAAAAGAAACCCATTTCATTATTAGTCTTTATTCCAACAATTTCTGAGTTCATTAAATTACCTATTCTTATGAATCCAGCAGCTAATGCTACCGCGATAACTAATCTATCTAGCGACCATAATGTATGTTTTTTTGTTACTTTCTTTGAAAAAATCCACATAGCAATTATTAAAGCTATTGCTGCACCGTGACTAGCAAGTCCTCCTTTCCAAACCATAAATACTTCACTAATATTTTCTAAATAGTAAGTAGGGTCATAAAAAATAACATGGCCTAACCTTGCCCCTAAAATTGTTCCAATAACAGAGTACATTAAAAGTTTATCCATCCATTCTATAGGAGCATTTTCGTGAATAAACATTTTTTTAACAATACTAAATCCCAATAAAAATGAAATAGCAAAAAAAAGACTATAATATCTTAAAGTTATAAAACCGTCATATAGTGCTGGGTCAACATTCCAAGATATATATAGAAAAAAATCACTAATCATGTACCAAATTTAATACTTAAGATGTTAATTAAATTATAATCTGTTGGGTAATCAAAAGAGTATAATTAATTTTACTTAATGAAAGTAGAACAAATTTATACAGGTTGCCTTTCTGAAGCAACATATTTTATAAAATCTGAGAAAGAAGCAGCTATTATAGATCCTCTAAGAGAGACTGACAAATATCTAGAAAAAATTAAGTCAGAAAACACTACTTTAAAATATATTTTTATCACCCACTTTCATGCTGATTTTGTTTCTGGTCATGTAGACCTTGCAGAAAAAACTGGTGCTCAAATTATATTTGGACCCAATGCAAAAGCAGATTTTAAATTTTATTCAGCAGTTGATAATGAAGTATTTAATCTTGGTCAAATTAAAATCAAATCTTTACATACTCCTGGTCATACATTAGAGTCAACATGTTATCTTTTAATAGATGCTAATAACTCTGAATATTGTGTTTTTACTGGAGATACCCTATTTATTGGAGATGTTGGAAGACCTGATTTAGCTGTTAAAAGTCATTTAACCCAAAAAGATTTGGCTGAACTTTTATACCACTCTATTCATGACAAAATTTTTCCTCTTAGAGACGAAACTATTATTTACCCAGCACATGGTGCAGGTTCTGCTTGTGGAAAAAATATGAGTAAAGAGACATTTGATACTTTAGGTAATCAGAAAAAAGTGAATTATGCTCTAAATACCAATCTCAATATTGAAGAATTTGTTACTGAGGTTACTTGCGGATTATCTTCTCCTCCCAGCTATTTTCCATTAAATGTAAAAATGAATCAATCTGTTAACAAATCATATGATGACATCATCAAATCGGGGTCAACACCACTAAAAAAAGATGATTTTAAAAAACTTGCAGAAAATTCTATAATAATAGACTGTAGAAAACCAATTGATTTTGCAAATAGTCATATACCTGGATCTATATTTATTGGGATTGATGGAGGATTTGCTCCCTGGGCAGGTTCGGTATTAGAAAATATTAATAGTGATATCATTTTAGTTGCAGATCCAGATAGAGTCGAAGAAGCTGTAAAAAGATTATCTCGAGTTGGTATTGACAATACTAAAGGTTTTTTGGAAGGTGGAATGGAAGCATGGATAAAAGCTGGATATGAGATTGATAAAGTAAAATCTATAGAGGTTTCTCAATTTGAAAAAGAAGTCCGTGATGATGAATTAATTATTGACGTTAGAAACAATGGTGAATATGAAAAAAGTCATTTAATTAACAGTCATTTACTTCCTCTAGTTAATTTCTCAAATAATTTTATCAATTATAAAGCAAATAGTAAATATTATATACACTGTCAAGGAGGATATCGTTCAATGATTGCTTGCTCACTACTTAAAAGGAAAGGAATTCACAACTTAATTGATATTAAAGGCGGATTTGCAGCTATTGCTAAAGATTCATCTTTGAAAACTATTAGTGAATTAGTAAACAATTAACATGAGTACTTTTCAAGAAATAATAAAAGGTGAAATTCCAGTTTTGGTAGATTTTTATGCTGAATGGTGCGCTCCTTGTAAAACAATGAATCCAATACTGAAAAATATTAAAAAACAATTTGGAGATGAATTAAAAATTATAAAAATTAACATTGATAATAATCAACAAGTTGCTAGTAAATTTCAAGTAAGGGGGATACCAACATTTATACTTTTTAAAAATAATGAAGTTAAATGGAGGCAGTCCGGGATAATAGAGGAGAGAAATTTTATAGAGACCATTAAATCAAAAATTAATTGAAACTAACTTGAAATAACCCTTCTTCCCTTCCATTTTTGATCATAGTTAAAAATTCTTAATAATATAATTAAAACTAAAATGAAAGGATATATTAAAAACATAAAAAAAGTAAATTTTAACATTGAATATTCTTTAAATTTTATACTAGCAACAAACAAAATTATTGCATCAATTATCAATTTAAATAATATTAAAAATAAAGCTGTATTGTAAGAGTATTTAAAATAGAAGAAAACTAGAGGAAAGATTGATAAATTACAGAAAACAATCAATAATCCAATTATGTTTGATGAGAAAATACCTGATATTTTCATTTTACCTGACCATCTTAAAGACCTAATTAATAAACTCTTAAATGACTGAGCCCCCTCAGTTTTAATTGTTAATGAATTTCCAAATATAGTACTGATGAAATTTCCGTTTTTAATAAAGCTTTTTAATAAAAAAATATCATCTCCTGATGAAATGTGGAAATTTGAATGAAATGGTTGAAGCTTAATATAAGTACTTTTTCTGAAAATTAGGCCAGCTCCATTTGCTAATATTGGAAATTTTAAATTGGTCATTCCTATCGTAATTATACCTAATACTAGTGAAATAATTCTAGAAATAAATAGACCATTATCTTCAATTACACTTATTAAATATAAATCACTGTTAGTCGCTAATTTGTTCTTTAAATTAGCAAAAAAAGAATGATTGAAAGTTATATCTGCATCGATTGTCATAATATATTCGCTATTGGAACTTTTGACGCCAAAATCGATTGCTTTTTTCTTTCCAAAATCAGATTTCAATGAGAGTATTTGACATTTAAAGTTTTTGTTTAAAGTCCAATTTTTTATAATTTCTACAGTACAGTCAGATGAATGATCGTCAACAAAAATAAATTGGTTTATGACATTTAGGTTTTCTTGTTTTTCTATGGAAGATAATAAGTTATTGATTCTATTTTCTTCATTCCTAAAAGGGATAATTATGGTTAAGAACTTTTCTTTTGAAGATTTGAAATCTTTAATAGAAAAAGAGGAAGGACTATTAATTTGAAATCCGATTATAGAGAATCCAATAAATATGGCGTATAAAATAAAAATAACTATAAAAAAAATCATGGTTTACGATCTTTATTTAAAAGGATAAGGCCCCCTATTAGAGCAGAAATTGCTACGTTGATAACCCATACTATAAATGATATAGAAGAAAGTTGAACTCCTATTACCGAACCACCAAGAATAAAAATGGAAAGGGCTTCTCTTGTTCCTAAATTACCTGGAGCAAAGGAAGGAATAAAAGTTACTAGGCCGAATAAAATCCCCACAAATATCGCAACATCTACCAATTCTATTGGAATTTTAAATGCAAGAAAAAGAATATAATACTGAATAATAAATACAAAATATCTGAATATTGAAATTAACAAAATTTGAAACCGTTTAATAAGAACAATTTTTTTTAAATATTTTAAAGGTTTTTTCATGAATACAAGAAAATTGAATTGATAAAATACTTCATACCATTTTTTATTAAATAATATAAGAGAAAGAAATAGTAGAATAACACCGTATAAAACTGAAAGGGTTAAAAAATATGAATCAAGTAATTCTAGTTTATCAATTTTATAAAAATTAATAGCAATGAAAGCAATAAAAGCCATAAGTACAGTTACAAAAAGTTGAGATAAATTTCCAGATACTGATGCAGTAACAATATGCTTAACCTTATTATTTAAAATCCATAATCTTCCTATAAAATTACCCAATCTTTTAGGTGTAATTAAAGCAGTTAAATTTCCTGCATAGACTGCTTTAACAACATCAAAAAAATTATACTTATCTGAATCAATTAATAAGATATTTAATTTAATTGCCTCTAAAATCCAATTAATAAATTGAAATATTAAAACCGTCAATAAAAAAGGAAATAACTCTGAAGAAAAGTTTTTTAAAATAGAGTCTAAAATATTCTGTTGATTTTTAATAATGAAAAATATATAGCCAATGGCACCAACAAATACAGGTAATGAAATAAAAAGGGTATTTTTAGAAAGGTATTTTGATATATTTAAAAAGTTTTTTTTGAAAGAATTTGACAAAATCATATTAGGAATTGATCCAGGAACAAACATATTAGGTTATGGTTTGATTGGAATTACAAATAAAAAAATAACTCTTATTAGTACTGGCGTAGTAAGAATGTCTAAATTGGAGAATCATCAGTTGAAGCTAAAAAAAATATTTGAGAGCATCACACATTTAATTGAAGAATACTATCCTGATGAAGTTGCTGTAGAGGCTCCTTTTTTTGGAAAAAATGTTCAATCAATGCTTAAACTAGGTAGAGCTCAAGGTGTCGCTATGGCTGCTTCTTTAGTAAAAGACTTACCAATTGAGGAATATTCGCCAAGGAAAATAAAACTTTCTATTACTGGAAATGGTGCGTCAAGTAAAGAACAAGTTGCTTCAATGTTATTAACTATTTTAAAATTAAAAGCCCTTCCTAAAGAATTAGATGCTTCGGATGGTATTGCTGTTGCTGTATGTCACTATTTTCAAAATATTCAAACTAGTAAAAGCTCCTATAGTGGGTGGAAAGATTTTATAAAAAATAATCCCAAAAGATCTAGTTAGAGTTTTTTATTTTTTTTAACACTCTTTCCAGTTCTATTTTTGAAGGATGTATTCTCGGTTTTTCAAAACTCATATCTGAAATTTCATTGATTGGTATTAAATGAATATGGGCATGGGGAACTTCTAGTCCAACTACAGAAATACCAATTCTATCACATTCAATGGCCCTCTCTAACTTTTGAGCTACTATTTTAGAAAAAT
>NYYE01000065.1 GCA_002686655.1 Crocinitomicaceae bacterium
AAGATAACAAGGACCAGAATAAGAAAGATCAAGATAAGAAAGACCAAGATAACAAAGACCAAGATAACAAGGACCAAGAAAAGAAAGACCAAGAAAAGAAAGACCAGGATAACAAGGACCAAGAAAAGAAAGAGCAAGATAAAAAAGAACCAAAAGAAAAAAAACCTAATGAATCTAAAGAACAAGCCATTAAAAACTTAGATGCAATAAATGGCGATGAAGAAAAAGTCTTGCTTAAGGTTAATCGCAAAAAAGGAAATCAAAAAAAGAAAAGTAAAACCAAAGATTGGTAAATGAAAAATATAATCTTATACATATTTATTGCTTTTGGGGTTAATCAAACATATGCACAAAACTTTGTATTTAAAGCATATGTAGATCAAAATAATATTAGCACTAATGACTTTATAAGATTTACCGTAGAATCAAGTGAAAGGGTTCAATTAAATAATTTAAGGTTCAATAATTTTATAATAAAACAGGGTCCTTACACCTCTTCATCTAGTCAAACAACTATAATAAACGGGAAATTTAAATCTAAAAATGAATTTAAATCAACTTTTATTATTGCTCCTAAAAAAGAAGGTAAACTATTCATTGAATCTATAAAAGTTAACTATGATGGGAAAGATTATCAGACAGAAAGAATAGCCATTAATGTTTCGAAAGGACAAAATAATATTATTGCTCAACCATCAGCTCAACCATCTTCTAACGCTAACAGTAAATTGTTTGCCAGAATATCTTGTTCAAAGACTAGTCCATATATTGGAGAAAATATATTGGTAAAATACAAAATATATCAATCATCATATCACATAAGAAATATTGAAATTACTGATTATGAACTACCTATGATAAACGATTTTTGGACTGAGCTAATTGAACCAAAAAATAAACAGTGGAATGAAGAAAAAGAAATTATAAATGGTATTTCTTACAGGGTTTATACCCTGAAAAAAGAAATTATTTCTCCACAAAAATCAGGAAGATTAACCATACCAGCATTTGAAGTTTCCACCGTAGTTAATAGAGATTTTTTTAACCGCGGCACATCCAAATTAATAAAAAGTAATCAACCTATTTTAAATGTAAAGAAGCTTCCTGAAAATGCTCCACAAACCTTTAAAGGACAAGTGGGAAAAGGATATAAAATGAATGTAAAAATTAGTAAGGAAGAACTGAATGTTGATGAAGCTCTAGATTTTGAAATAACTATTTCTGGAAATGGTAATTTGAAACAAATAAATCTACCTAAAATTAACTTTCCTAAAGATCTGGAAAAATATCCAGAAGAAGTAAAGTCTAAAATAAAATTATCTGAAAATGGTATATCTGGAAGAAAAATTTTAAAACAATTATTAATACCAAGATTTCACGGAAGCTATGAAATTCCTCCAATTAACTTTTGCTATTTTGATGTTAACAAAAAAAAATATCAAACCCTTTCTCATCCGGGATTTAATGTTAAAGTAAATAAAGCTATTAGTCAAAATTTAAATAATTCTACTACCAATATTTCAATCATTCCAAATGACCAAGAAGAGGTGGAAATTATAAGTAACAATATTCATCATATAAGGAACAAAACTAAATTATACGATTACAGCAATCCTATTTTTGGCACTAAATTATATTGGATTATTATAAGTTTAATTCCTTCTACATTAGCACTTCTACTTTTTATTTTAAGTAGTAAAAATAGATTTACAGATAGAGAAAAAATCATAGGCAAAAAAGCAATTAAAAAGATAATCCAAGGATTTAATAGCTTAAATGAAAGGATTGATGAATTAAATATTAAAGATTTTTACAAGGAAGTTTACCAACTATGGAACACATACTTAATACATAAATTTTCAATAAACTTATCTGATTTAAATAGGAATAAAATAAAACAAATTTTAACTGATTCTAACGTCTCGTCTGAAGATGTTATTTTGATGGATAAGATATTAAATAGCTGTGAAATGTCTCAATATAGTCCATTAACCAGTAATGTTGCTAAGGAAACTTTAAAGGATAGTCAAATTTTGATTGAAAATTTAGAAAAAAATGTTAGTTAAATATTTAAAAGCTATATTAATATTTTTAGCATTTTCTACTAATGTAGTTGCTCAAAACTATGATGCTATTTTTGAAAGAGCTAACTCTTTTTACGAACAAAGAAGTTATGATTCCGCAAAGTCTAATTATTTTATGATTTACAGCAGTGGTATGATTAGTAAAGAACTATTTTTAAACTTAGGTAATAGTTATTTTAAATTAGATAGTTTACCCTCTGCTATACTATTTTACGAAAAAGGTTTGAAAATTGCTCCAGGAAATAAAGATTTAATGCATAATCTTCAATTTTGCAATACACTTTTAAAAGATAAAAACTCCATTAAAAAGTCCATTTTTNTAAATGATTTAATTCTAAGTTTTTTAGGAAAGTCTCCTAACTATTGGGCTATATCTTCCATTATTCTTTTATTATTAGTATGCATACTATTCTTTTTTTATTGGNTAAGTAATGAATACTCCTATAAAAGAATCTATTTTTATAGTGTTGTATTAACATTATTGTTATTCTTTTTCACAATATTTCTAAGCGCTATTAGCAAGGCAAAAGTTAAGGATTCTAATTATGCTATTATTTTTTCNCCCGTTGCTAAAGTAATGACTGCGCCATCCGTAAATTCTTCTACTACCTATCAATTGCATGAAGGTTCNAAAGCTAAAATAACAGGTGAATCTGATCAATGGTATGAAATTTCTTTCAATGAACGAAAAGGTTGGATTGAAAAAAAATATTTAAAGAAAATCTAATGAATAAATCTGAAAAAGTTCAATTTGTTATTAATGAACTTGAAAGACTATACCCAAAAACACCAATTCCTCTAGATCATAAAGATCCTTACACTTTACTTATAGCAGTATTATTATCTGCTCAATGTACAGATGAAAGAGTAAATAAGATTACTCCAATACTTTTCAAAAAAGCTGATAATCCTTTTGAAATGGTTAAACTGAAAGTAGAAGAAATAAAGGTTATAATAAGACCATGTGGATTATCCCCAAGAAAGTCTAAAGCTATTCATGAGCTTTCTTCCATTTTAATAAATAAATATGATGGTAAAGTTCCTAATAACATGTTACTATTGGAGGAACTTCCTGGAGTGGGACATAAAACAGCATCGGTAGTTATGAGCCAAGTTTTTGGCGAACCTGCTTTCCCTGTTGATACCCATATTCACAGGCTCATGTATCGATGGGGTTTTTCTAATGGTAAAAATGTTATTCAAACTGAAAAAGATGCTAAAAGACTTTTCCCAAAAGAACTTTGGAATAAACTTCATTTACAAATTATCTTCTATGGAAGAGAATATTCACCAGCAAGAGGTGTCAAAAAAGAAAAAGATTATATAACTATGAAAATTGGCAGAAAATCAGTTATTAAATATTATATTTNATTATGAAATTGATAGTTACTTTTTTAAGTTTTTTTATATTTCTTAATTTACATTCTCAGAGTTTTTCTGTACAACAAAATAATATTTACTTATCTGGACTTTCATCCGATAATGATTTCTATCAAAACACCTACCTTGATGGACTTTCAAATACAACCCTTTATTGGAGTATAATTACAGATTCNNTGCCTTCTAATTGGGATTTTTCAAACTGTTTTCCAAATTGTTATTCAATTGGGGTAACTAGTGGGACATTAAATATTTCTAACGGACAAAGTTACTATCTCAACTGCCATTTTTATCCAAACAATACTTCTGGTGAAGGTTTNATATCNATGGAAATAACAGATAGTATTTCTTCTGAAATAGTTACNTGGTACGGAGTTGCTGGAAATGTAGGACTAGAAGAAAATTATATATTTAATAAAAAAGATATTAAGAATATTTATAATTTAAATGGTCAAATACTTAGAGAAACTGAGCCAAATCAACTGTACATTATTCAATTAAAGAATAATACTTTTATCAAAGTATTCATTAATGAATAACAGTAAAAGAACTATCTGTTAAACTTCTTAAAAATGAAACTAAGTTTTTTCTATCAGACTTAGAAAGCATAAAAGGCTTTATAAACGGATGCTTATTCGGATGCTCATTTCCTCCCTTCATATAATGATCTATAACCTCCTCTAACGTTTGTAAACTACCGTCATGCATATATGGTGCAGTAAGAGCAATATTTCTTAAAGTAGGCACCTTAAAACATCCATTGTCTATTTCGTTAAGTGAAACTCTCATTTTACCTANATCTTCATATTTTTCATAAAGACCGTTATTAACAATTTCTCCATTTGAAAAATTAAACCCACTGTGGCAACTAACACAATAAAGTTTATTAAATAAATCCATTCCCTTTTTCTCTGAAGATGATAATACATGATTTTTATTTTGATAAACATATTGATCATATCTAGAATTACCACTTATTAGTGTTCTCTCATAACAAGCGATAGCTTTAGTAATTAACTTTGGAGTTGGTATTCCTCCATATGCTTTTTNAAATAAATCAAGATATTCAGGTTTCTTTTTCAGTCTTTCAGCTACTANCAAAATATGAAAATCAAATTCATTTTTTTCATGGATTGGAACCAAGACTTGAGCTTCTAGTGAAGGATTTACNCCATCTCTCAAAAAATTTTTATTATAAACTATGTTTGTTAAAGTTGGAGTATTTCTAGTTACAGATCTATTTTTTATACCAACTGCTTTTTTAAGGCCATCAGTAAAAGCATATTCAGGCTTATGACAAGAAGCACATGAAATAGAAGAATCCCGAGAAAGAATTTTATCAAAAAAAAGCTTTTTCCCTAGATGAATTCTTTCTTTATTTAGCTCATTATCTTCAGGTATTTCAGGGTTTGGGAACCCTTTTGGAATGGTTATATAAAAATGATTATTATTGTTGATAAAAGAAAGAAAGAAAATAGTTACAACAAAAAAAACTAAGAAATGTTTATTGGACAACATTGAATTTTTTATGAATCATATGCTCTCCATTATCAATTGCTACAATATAAATTCCAGTTGAAAATTCTTTTATTGGAAAATAACTGCCCTCATTAAGTAAATTAATTTCTTTTGTATGGACTCTACCATTAATATCAGTAATGGTTAAATTAGTTTTTTTAGGAGAATCAAAGTGATAATTGATTGTTGGGGCATAAGGTAAAGTATAATCAATGAAAATAGAGTTATTTAAATCANGATTTTGNATTACATTATTAAGGTTATTATCAGCTTCAAAAACATTCATCACATAAGCATTATTACACATTAACAAGTTATTTGCACTGCTACTATGATCTATCCCAACTGTGCTTAAATTTAGTCCAGATAAAAACTTTTCAGCATTTACTTTTAGATTAATATATATGGTATCATTGGAATTTACTGGACTGATATTAATAGGGTCAATATGGCTAAGCATTTGATCTCCCAAAGCATGTAGTTCAAATGGTGTTTCTGGAATATTGTCGTTATCAGCATCATTAAGACCGTTAGTAACTACAAAAAAGTAACCTGAAGGCCAACCCCAATCCATTGGTGGACTCTTAGGACCTAGTGGATGTTGAGCCGAATAATTAGTAGTATTTCCACTATTAGCAATTTGGTCTACTCCAACATCAAAAGATATAGATTCAACCGAGGAGACATTAAAGTTTCCAAGATAATAATTCTGAATATGTCCACTTGCTAACACGTAGGAATTGGTAAGAGGTGTTAGTTGTCCTGCGTCATGCTCCAACTCAAAACCAGAAAGATAATACTGAAGTCTGGTATATCTATTTTGTTTTCCATCAAGCTCAAAATTTTCGTTGTATGAAAAAGTTGAATTGTTTAGGGTATGATTCAATCTTAAAACTATTTCTTTTTGAGCTGATAAAGCCAAACAGGAAAATAATATTTGAAAAATAACAAATTTTTTCATGCTCAAAATTAAGAAATTAAAATGATAAATAACATATGAAATATTTATCATGAAGCCATAGTAATAATGAATAAATGTAAATTATTACAATAGGACAGTTAAGATTACTAATTTTGTAATATGTCTTCAAAAGTTGAGATAAAGAATAAAAAAGCAAAGTTTGAATTTGATTTTGTAGAAACATTTACAGCAGGAATTCAACTATTTGGAACTGAAATAAAATCTATTAGAAATAATAAAGCTAGCATTTCAGAAGCTTATGCTGTTATGGTTAAAAACGAACTTTTTATAAGAAATATGTATATAGCTGATTATGAAAATGGAGGTCACTTTAATCATGAAAGTAAAAGAGATAGGAAACTACTTTTAAATAAACTAGAGCTTTCAAAAATTAATAAGAAAATTAAAAATAAAGGACTAACAATTATTCCAACAAGGCTATTTATTAGTAGTAATGGATGGGCAAAAATGAATATTGCTGTCGCTAAGGGTAAGAAGATTTACGACAAAAGAGAAGATCTTAAAACAAAAGATATCAAAAGAGAAATTGACAGGAAATTAAAGAATTATAAATAGCATATATTCAGATAAATAGATACATTTAAATAAATCTGTTAATTTAAAATTTTATCAATAGTGTTAAAAGACACATAATGGTAGTTTCCTCTTGCTTTTTTATAAACTTCTTTTGCCCAAGCTTTATGTTTTTCACTTTTAGAAAGCTCTAAGTAAAGAGGTTGTAAAAACTTTCTCCTCCCAATTTTAATTAAGAATTTTTCTAAATTGTCAAATGCTGGTTGATAATCACTTTTTATACTTTGTAAAAACCAAAGAGCTAATATCTCAGAATTTCCACTATTAGAAAAGTTAAATACTTTATCTAAATCACTTAGTTGAATTAGTGTAATTTCCTTGGGTAAATGTTTTATAAAATGCAACCATTCATGAGTTGACCAGTTAGCTGTTTTTTCTTTTAATGAGCTCGCACCAAAAATCATAAAATCATCTACAAGACTTACTGCATTTTCAAATCTAACAGAATTTACTTTAGGACAATTGGCAGGGATTCCGGGTTCAAATATCCACTCATTTATATTCAACTTTTCCTTATTTTCATTTAAAAGATATTTTTTTAAATAAATTATAAACTCTTCTGTAATAATGGTTTTAAATTTGTGATCATTGAAATATTTTAATAAAAAGGAATCCATTTTTTCTCTTCCAACATGATTTTCAATCATTCTTAAAAAGAAATATCCTTTTTCATAGGCAATATCTGTCATGGCATCGTCTGGATGTTTTCCTAACATATTTAATCTCAATAATTGCATATCTGGCTCTAAACCATTGATTTCTTCTACCAAGTCTTGATATCCTAAAAGGGCTAACATTTCTGAATAATCCTTTCCATAAAGTGATTCCATAATTCTTCTTTCAAAATAGACAGTAAATCCTTCATTTAACCAAAAGTCATTCCAAGTAGCATTAGTTACCAAATTCCCACTCCATGAATGCGCCAATTCATGAGCAATTAATGAAACTAAACTTCTATCTCCAGCTATGATAGTCGGTGTAGCAAATGTTAATCTGGGATTTTCCATACCCCCAAAAGGAAAGCTTGGTGGAAGTACAATAACATCATATCTATCCCAATCATATTTACCATATAAATTTTCTGCAACATCAACCATTTTCCCCATATCAGATAATTCATCTACACACTCATCAAGCATGGTTGGCTCTGCATAAACACCTGTTCTATAATCAACTGCTTTAAATTGTAAATTCCCAACAGCCAAGGCAATTAGGTAAGGAGGAATAGGTTGTTTCATTTCAAAATTGTAGCTATTTTCTGAATGTTGTTCTTGCGGATTTGCTGCACTCATTACCGCCATCATATTTTCTGGGGTTTTTATATTGGCAGAATAGGTTATTCTTAAACCAGGCGTATCTTGAATAGGAATCCAGGATCTTGTAAAAATTGATTGTCCTTGAGTATACATAAATGGAAAATTCTTACCTGCTGTTTGGTTGGGCATTAGCCAATCAAGGGCTTCAGATTTATTGGTTGTCTTATAAAAAATTGTTACACTTTTGGACTCTTTATTTAATTGAATAGAAAACTTTGATCCTAAAAGTTCGTCAAAATTTCCAATTTCAAAATTCAAACGATTACCTCTTTCATCTTTAACACTGTCAACCTCTAAATGTTTAGAGTCGAGTACTAATAAATCAGTGTTTCTATCTTCACTGAAGTTGTAAGTAACTGAACCTCTTAACAATTTATTTACAAAATCTACCTCCAAATCTAAATGAGCATGAATTATAGGTAAATCCTTATAATTTGATAGTGTATGACTGTCCATAATTAAATGATTACTTACTTTTTTATTGATGTT
>NYYE01000066.1 GCA_002686655.1 Crocinitomicaceae bacterium
AACTAAAGCATTTCTTAAAGAAAAATCAAAAGTTCCAGCTCTATTTTGCACATCATTACACCATTGATCAAGTTCTGCTGAACCTCCTACCCACTCTCCTACCGCAAACATGTCGTCTGTTCCATTAGCCCATCCATTTCCATGTTGTAAATTCCATAGTATATCTTCTGCAAAATAGGTTGGAAAATGTTTGATAGCATCAATTCTTAAACCAGAAAAACCCACTTGCTTTTTATACCACATTATCCAATTTCGCATACCATTTCTCATATAATCACTGGTTTGATTGGGATTATATATCGCATTAGAGCTTAATCCATAAGAATTAGATTCATAGGAAATATCAGGCCCCCAATAAGGAGAATTTATTTCATTAGAACAACATATATAATTATTATTGGGGTAAAAATTTTGCCAATTTTTTGGGAATCTTCCTTTTCGAGCTAAATAATTATTAGCTGTTTCAGAATCTGCTGGCGAATCGAAACAGGTATAACGAAAGTTCTTATATCTATTGGTAGACCCATCGTCAATCGCTGAAGGATCTTGACCACCACTACCATTTTGACTGCCAGCTCCAGTAATATGATTCAATACTACATCTTGAATAACATCTATCCCATTAGCTTTCATAACTGCTACCATTCTTAATAATTGATCTTTATCACCAAGCTTGGTTTTTAGAAAACCTTTTTGATATTTATCTCCCAAATCATAATGATCAAAGGGTGCGTAGCCCATATCAATAATTTGCTTGTTTTTAACTGAGGGTGGAATCCAAACTGCATCAATCCCAATTGACCTTAACCTAGGAGCTAAATCAGCTAAGTAATCAGCATATTTATAACTGTAATTAGCATTGAAATAATCCCACCAAAAACCCTGTAAGGTGACTTGCTTAGAAGTGCTTAAATTCTGTGAAAAAACAGGGTATAAAATGATTAAGAAATAGAGTATTAATAATCTTTTATTAATAGCCACTGTTTTGTACAAGATTTGGATTATTAACTATGTCATAGGTTGGTAAAGGATAAAGATTAAAGCGATTATCAACAGATGAACCATCAGTAGCTCCTCCTTTAAATGACCACAATAAATCTGATCCAGTAAATTTATTATATCTAATTAGATCTGTTCTTCTAGTGCATTCCCAATACAATTCTTTACTTCTTTCTTCTAATACATCATTTAAAGTAACACTTGAGAAATTATATGATGACCCTTGATAGGCTCTTTCTCTAATGTAGTTCATATAAGTCAAAGCAGTACCAGCATCTCCATTTTGTAAAGACGCCTCAGCTAGCATCAAGAATACATCTGCCAGTCTAAACATGGGGAAGTCTGTGTCAGAATGGGTTAATGACACATGTGAACCAGGATTTCCCATTTGATCTAAATTACTAAACTTACCTACTAAATAACCACTTGTATCGGGGCAATTCGTTAAAACTTCTCCGATATTTACATCTTGATATATGGTAACTGTATCACCAGAAATTACTTTTTCGCCAGATGTATGAAATTTCCATCTTGTATCTAAAGAAGAATCTGTAAAAATATTTACAAATGTTGGAGTAGCCCTAAGTCCATTCCAGCCATTATTCATTCCATAATCACTCGCATCCATTGTGCTGCCAAGAGCTGCACAAATTAAGAAGGTTGTACCTCCCCATGTTTGAGTGTATTGACCATCAAAACATATTGGAAAGATAATTTCTGACGAAGAATGGTTATCTGCCATAAAAAGGTTAGAATAATTATTATCTAAAGCAAAAGCTCCAGTATTAATTACTTTATTACAATACGTTATACAATCTGACCATCTTGAAGTCCCAGTATATACTTCTGCATTTAAATACATTTTAGCCAATAATGACTGAGCAGCAGCTTGGCTTGCTCTACCATAAGGAACCTGTGAAGGAGTCGTTAATGTATTTTCAATAGCTATTAATTCATCTTCTAACCAGTCGAATAATTCTGCTCTTTCAATTTGTTGAGGGTAAAAAACTCCAATTGGTGTAGATTCATCCACAAAAGGAACTGATCCAAACAAATCCATAGCATGGTAATAACTTAAAGCTCTTAAAAACCTAGCTTCGGCTCTATAAATTCTAATTTCATTTTGTTGCTCGGTAGTAAAACCTTTATCATTCATGCTTTCATCTGAGGATTCTTTAATAAAAACGTTTGCAATAGGTATCTGAAAGTAAATTCTTGAATACATTGCTTTAACAAATGAGTTATCGGCACTCCATTCCATTTTACACATTTCTGGGATACCTACATCATTCCATCTACAAATAGCATGATCTGTTGGTAGCTCTTGTAAGTTCCATAATACTCTAATATATTGTGAAAAACCTTCATCAATACCAACAATGTCAGGGTTACCAGAAGGGCCATGTAAACCAGAAAGAGACATTCCTGCGTATAATTTAGCAATAACCTTTTCGTAATTATCAGCATCTTTATAAACATCCACCGATGATAAACCTATAGGTGGCTCAAGATCTAACCTCTTTGAACATGAGTAGGAAAGTATAGTTATTGATACTAATATTAAATAGTTGATTTTTTTAATGTAATTCATAATTATTTCTATTAAAAGTCAAAAGTTAGATTTAAAGAAAATATTCTTGGTCTTGGATAAATATTGTTATCAATTCCTCCAACAACTTCTGGGTCCATACCAGAATACTTAGTTAAAACAAAGACATTATTTACCGTTAAAGCTGCATTTAAATTAAATTTTTTAGAAAGTTGATTTCCAAAATTATACCCAAAGGTTAAATAATCCATTCTTAAGAAATTTGCCTTTTCAAGAAAATAATCGCTAAGAAGCTGTTCGTTGGTATTTCCTTGGAAATTTGTTTCTAAAAAGCTGTTATGGATATTTGAAGAATTAAAAGTTGAATTACCAGCTTGTAAATTACCATAGTTTGAAGCTAAATTATTATAAACATATGCACCTAGCTCAGCTCTCATAGAAGTTCCTACATACCAGTTTTTATAAGATGCATTTAAGTTAGCTCCTAAAAACCAATTTGGATTAGGATTTCCTGTTCGCACTCTGTCATCAATATTAATGACACTATCATTATTTTGGTCTACGAACTCATTTTCAATTGGTTTTCCATCATTTCCATCTACAGATTCATAGAAAAAATAGGTGAATGTTGGATATCCAACAGTATGTATTTGGGCAGTATTTCCAATACCTCCTGAAATTCCTCCTACCTGAATCCCAATAGATGATGTATCAGGCACAAGAGATAAACCAGTAACAGTATTTTTATTGTAAGTTGCATTTAACCCCAATTCAATTTTAGTTGTATTATTATTTAATAGTCCTAAATTCAAATTTACCTCAACTCCTTCATTTTTCATACTCCCTACATTGGTTAAAATAAAGTTAGTAAAGTTGGTTCCAGCTACTACAGGTACTGTAGCCAATAAATCTGAGGTTTCTTTAGAATAATAATCAATAGAACCATTTATTTTATCACTTAGTAAACCAAAATCTAAACCAACATTTGTACTAGTTGTAGTCTCCCATTTAATATTATAATCATAACCATCAGGCCTTAAAGTACTTACAAATTGGTTTCCAAATTGATATTGAGCAGTTGATGAACCTTCCTGATAATTGGCAATATATGGGTAGTCATAAAAAATATCTTGTTGTCCCGTCTCTCCATATCCAATTCTTGCTTTTAGAAAAGTTATCAAATCTGAATCTTTTAAAAATGACTCTTCACTTATAATCCATGCTGCAGATGCTGAAGGAAACCAACCCCATCGATTCTCTGGACTAAATCTTGAAGAACCATCTCTTCTTAAGGTAGCAGTAACTACGTATTTATCAGAGAAAGAATAGGTTCCTCTAGCATAATAGGAAAGCAATGCGTTTTTAGTATCAGTTGGAATACCAGGGGCATTAAGGGTGTCCCCAGCAATATTTAATCCAGCATAAGAAGGGCTAGTAGTAGACCACTCTTGAAAAGAATAACCAGCGGTTAAATCATATCTATGGTCTTTGGCATTTTCAGCATTNGTGTAANTTAAAAACCCTTCAATTAATTGATTTGATTTTTGCATATCATATTGAGTTTGAAAACCTCCATTTTGAAANTTAGATGCTGCAGTTTCAGGTATTAGTACAGTCCCACTGGAATTAACTAAATCTGTTCCAACATTTAGAACTGCTTTTAGTTCTGGCATAAAATGTGCTTTGTAACTTAATTTAGCATTACCAATAAATCTATTTACATTACTTATGTCTTCTTTTTGGTTAATAAGTCCCAATGGATTTCTTATAGATAATGGAATGGGTTTTCCAGAATTACCACCAGCAGTATAAAGTGTTTCATAGTATCCTCCGTAAGCAGTATCTCCACTATATACCGGCATTGTAGGGTCAAATTGTGTAGCAGCCCAAATAGCTCCTTGTTCAGTAAAGAAATTATCTGTTTGTACATATCTTGAATTGACTTCAAGATTAAGATGATCATCCATAAAAGAAGGACTTAATGTTAATGAAGTTGCATATCTATCTAACTGATGACGTTTTAAGAGACCTTCTTCATGTTTGTTTCCAGCTGAAAATCTAAATGGAACGCCGGCTATACCGCCTGAAACCGAAACATTATTTTCATTTATATAAGCATTTCTGTAAATTTGTTCTTGCCAATTAGTATTAGAATCACCAAGATTATCTATCTGATTTTGTGTCCCATTATTATTAATTACGTCTCTATATTCATCAGCTGTTAGAACATCTGTATATTTAACTATAGATGATAAGGAATTATTTGTTGTAAAATTGACTTTAATTTTACCCTCACTTCCTTTTTTAGTTGTAATAAGGATTACACCATTAGCTCCTCTAGAACCATAAATTGCTGTTGCTGAAGCATCTTTTAAAACTACAAAAGTTTCTATGTCATTAGGATTTATTAGGTTTAATGGATTTGCAGAACCAGCAACACCACCATTATCTAAAGGAACTCCGTCTATTACGATAAGAGGATCATTACTAGCATTTATTGAAGTTCCTCCTCTTATTCTAATGGTACTTCCTGAACCAGGAGCACCATTATTAGAATTTATTTTAACACCAGGTACTTTACCCATAACCAATTGTTCGGGTGTTGTAACAGATCCTTTATTGAAATCTTCACTTCTTATAACCGCAGCAGAACCAGTTAAATCTTTTGTTCTTGCAGTACCATAACCAATAACAACAGCTTCATTTAATAATAAGGCATCTTCCATCATCGAAAAGTCCTTATAGATGTTTTTATTAACAATAATTGATTCAGATACAGTTTTGAATCCAATTATAGAAACTGATATTGTAAAATTACCTTCATTAATATTATCAATTTTATAATCACCATTAAAATCTGAAGTGGATCCAGTTGATATTTCTTTCAAAAAAATAGATGCTCCAATTATTGGATCACCATTTTCATCACTAATTTTTCCAGAAATTGAGAATTGGGAGTGAATATTTAATATGAAAAATGAAAAAAATAAAATTGATAGGTGTTTAATTAATCTTGGATTCATAAAGCCTTAGTTATACAGTTATACACATTTCAAATTTAAAATTTTTTTAACGTCATTTTAACGTTAAGTCTTTTTTTTTTAAATTAGAGGAAACTTAAACTTAATTATTATGAAAAAAATATACATTTCTCTTTTTTCTTTTTGCTGTATTTCATTAGGAATTTCAGCTCAAAACAATGCTGCTATTAGCGCATGTCTCAATGGTACTGACCTAAGTATTTCATTTGACAATGCTCTAAATTGTGCAGCTGCTCCTGGAAGTTTATCTGGAATGGCGACTATTGGTTTTCATTCTGGTGCTGATTCTTGGTCTACAGTAATTGCTTGGGATGACGCAACTGCCCTTCAGGCTACTAATGACGGTGCAGATGTTTATACAGTGACATTTGATCCTTCTACTTATTATGGTGTTGCTGCTTCAACTGTTCATTTTGTTTATAACATGGGGCCTACTGACCCTGCTGGTCCATGGGCAAGTGAAGGTAAAGATGATGATGGAGCTGGTGGATGTGCTGATTTTATGGTTGATATAGCTGCACTTTCTCCTTGTGCTACTAACTTAAATGAGGTCGTATTAAATGACATTGTTAATGTTGCTCCTAACCCAGCAAATGAAATGACTAACTTCAATATTATATTAAGAAATAATAAAAAAGTAAGTATTGATTTATATGACTTAACTGGTAAACTAATTGAAAACGTGACCACAGACTTTTTAAATAAAGGTGCTCATTCCATTCAATATAATACTACAAGTTTAACATCAGGTATTTACATTTATCAAATTAACTCCGGAAATGAAATTAACTCTGGAAAATTAATTGTAAAATAATATTAAAAATTTATCAATAATATAAAAAGCTCCTTCGGGGGCTTTTTTTAGCTTTATTTAAATATGAAAAAAAATCTTTTTTTAATTCTATTTTTTGCTTTTAATATTAAGATTGTAACATCTCAAATTATTCAAATAAGTCCTGCTTTTCCCACTGTAAACGATGTCATTAGCCTTCATTATGATGCAAGTCAAGGAAATGGCGGTTTAATAGGTATTAGTCCTGTTTATACTCATACTGGAGTGGTCACTCAAAATGGTTTACCCAGTTCATGGTCCTATGTGCAAGGAAATTGGGGACAAGCTGATAGCAATGTTATAATGACAGATTTAGGAAATAATATTCATGAGCTAATTATTGATATTGATCAATATTATGGGTTCCCCCCCGGAACTAATGTAGCTAAATTGGCATTTGTATTTAGAAACGCTGATGGATCTTTAGAAGGTAAAACTGCTACTATGGGAGATATATTTTACCCTATCTACTCTGTAAATGGTGGTTTTCAAGCTGCAATTATCAAACCATATACAGATTTGTTGGTGAATATTAATGATACTTTTTCTTTTGAAGCACAATCTAATTCAAATGCAAATCTTAAACTTTTTGACAATGGTATTCTAATTGCTGACACCACCAACTCCACAATTATTGAAAAAAATATTTTTGTAAATTCCGTAGGAGACCACCAGCTAGTTTTTATGGCAGATGATGGAAATACTATTTTATATGACACTGTCAATTATGTTGTAATTCCTCCTATAAATTATATTGACCCTCCAATTGGATTGGTTGATGGAATTAATTATATTAATGACTCAACCGTTACTTTGAAGTTTTATGCTCCTGAAAAGAATACTGTAAACTTAATAGGAGATCATAACAATTGGGAAGTAAATTCCTCTTCATTTATGTCTCTTTCTACTGATAGTTCTTATTGGTGGAAGACAATAACTAATTTAACCCCAGGATTAAATTATACTTACCAGTATTTAGTTGATGGAGTTATTAAAATAGCAGATCCATTAAGCACCCTTATTTTGGACCCCAATAACGATGGAAATATAGGCAGCTTTAATTATCCAAACCCTATTCCATATCCAGCATCAAAAACTAATGGTTTTGTATCCATTATACAACCTGGTAAAACTCCTTACAACTGGGTAAATAACAATTTTAATCCACCAGAAAAAAAAGATTTAATTATTTATGAGTTATTGGTAAGAGACTTTGTATTAACACATAGTTATCAGACATTGATTGACACCCTAGATTATTTATCAGAATTAGGAATCAATGCTATTGAATTAATGCCTCCTGGAGAGTTTGAAAATAATGAAAGTTGGGGCTACAATCCAAGTTTTCATATGGCATTGGACAAATATTATGGAACACCTGATCATTTTAAGTCATTTATAGATTCCTGTCATGGAAGAGGAATTGCCGTTATCAATGACATTGTTTTTAACCAAGCATTTGGACAAAGTCCAATGGTGAATTTATATTGGGATGGGGCTAATAATCGACCAGCAGCTAACAATCCTTGGTTTAATGAAATTTGTCCTCANCCACCCTATTGTTGGGGTTATGATTTTGACCACTCTTCTCAAGCAACTAAGAATTTTATGGATAGAGTCACACATTATTGGTTAGACGAATACCATATTGATGGATTTAGATTTGACTTTACGAAAGGATTTAGTAACAATTCCAACAACTATGATGATGATAGAATTGATTTATTAAAGAGAATGGCGGATACCATTTGGAGTGTTCATCCGAATGCGTATGTAATTTTAGAACACTGGGCATCAAATAATGAAGAAAAAATATTAGCAAATTATGGAATGATGCTATGGGGGAATGTTACTCATGGCTACCAAGAATCAGGAATGGGATACCCTGCTAATTCCAATTTATCCTGGGGAGTATACAAATACAGATTATGGAATGAACCTCATTTAATTTCTTATATGGAAAGTCATGATGAGGAAAGAATTATGTATAAAAATATTACTTATGGAAATACCAATGGGTCTCAAAATGCCAAAAATCCAATAACTGCTTTAGAGAGAACTGAAGGACTTGCTGTTCTTATGCTAACAACACCTGGTCCAAAAATGATATGGCAGTTTGGCGAAATAGGTTATGACATTTCTATTGATGTTCCTTGTAGAACATGTAACAAGCCCATATTATGGAACTACTTTTTAGAAAATAGTCGTAAAAGATTATATGANGTTTACAAATCCTCTATTGAACTTAGAAAATCACATCCAGTTTTTACAGGAGATGATTTTACTTATAGCTTAAATGGTTCAGTTAAATCTTTAGTTCTAAACAACAGTAGCATGAACGCTTTGGTTGCAGTTAATATAGACGTAAACCAACAAAATGAAACATTAGATTTTCAACATAATGGTTGGTGGTATGAGTATTTTAGTGGAGATAGTATAGAAGTAAATGGAATTACTAATCTTTCTNTNAGTCCAGGTGAATATAGAGTATATACCGATACTAAACTAAGCATACCTAGTATACTAAATACTGTTAACATCAATGACTACGAAATGGCTAATTGGGAAGTAGAAATTTATCCTAATCCCTCTGNTAANATTTTAAATGTGGATATTAAGGGATGTGAACATCAAAAGATAAAGTACACCATAATTAATTATTCTGGAAAGATTATCAAACAAGAAAATAAATTTATGAAAGAGATGACATTAAATATTGAAGATTTAAAACANGGAAATTATTACTTAATTCTAGAACAAAACAACAATATCATTAGCAAAGAATTTATCAAACTTTAATTTCTAAGTTCAATTAGAAGAAAAGATTTTGAATTAATGGTTATTGGGGATTTTATATTAATTTCTTTTTTGGATACAATATCTATTGCTAATTTTTTATTTGGTTTTTTATCAATTTGATTTATGTAATAGCTAGGTGTAATTTTCTTCTTAATTGCATCATTATTCATTATTAAAAGAACTGTACTTTTTTTATCATATCTAATTATGGAATATATCTCGTTCTCAAAATTTGGAGAAAAGTGTCTAAATTCCCCACGATGAACAGCACTGCAAGATTTTCTCCAGTTTAGAATATTTTTCATAAATAATTGAGCATCCAATTGTTTATCAGAAATATTTCCCGAAAATGCATTTTTTTTATCATGATCCCATCCACCAGGAAAATCTTCCCTTAAAACTCCATGATCACCAGGTTTGACACTATCAGATAACAAGACTTCAGTACCATAATACACTTGTGGAATTCCTCTTGTAGTAAGAAGAAATGCTTGAGCCATTTTCCAATATTTTATATCATGTTTAAGTTGACAATAGGTTCTACTCATATCATGATTATCTAAAAAGATCACCATGTTTTGAGGATTTGGATATAAATAATCTTGAGCTAAATTTTTATATAAAATTGATAATCTATGATCCCACTTCTTATCTTTAGGCTGAAAAGATTTTATAATGGCATCGTTTAAAGGAAAGTCCATAAGAGATGGAATATTTGATGGGTATTTTTGATTAATTACAGAATTATTTTCTTTCTTTTTTATCTCATTTGGCTTTTGCCAAAGTCCTAAAATGGACTTATCCACAGTCCACTCCTCACCTACAATGTTGAACCCAGGATATTCTTTTTGAATTGTATTGTTCCATTTATTTAAAAACTTTCTATCAGAATATGAATAGGTGTCTACCCTAAATCCTGACAATTGACCATATTCTATCCACCACAGTGAATTCTGAATTAAATAACGGGATAAAATAGGATTTCTTTGATTCAAATCTGGCATCGTTTTCACAAACCAACCATCAGTAAACTCTTTTCTATCAATATTTACAGCATAGGGATCATGAAGTGACTCTCTGTTATGAGTCGTATTTTTATAACTATTAGCATTGTTAATCCAATCTTCTGATGGCATATCTGTCATCCACCAATGGTTAGACCCTATATGATTGAGAACAACATCTTTAAGTAGCTTAATTCCTTTATTTTTGGCTTTTATAGAAAGTTGCTGATACAATTCATTAGTCCCCATTCTAGGGTCAATTTTATAATGATCAGTAATAGCATAACCATGGTATGAAAGTTCCTTCATATTATTTTCTAGCATTGGTGTAGGCCATATTGCAGTAAAACCCATTTCTTCAATATAATCTAAGTGATTAATAATACCTTGAATATCACCACCATGTCTAGAGGAAGGTTTTCTTCTATTTATTTTCTTTTCTCTTAAATAAGAAAGTTTATCATTAGACTTATCTCCATTAGAAAATCTATCGGGGGTAATTAAATAAATAACGTCAGAAGAATTAAAAGTTTCGTTAATCATAGATCTTTTAGATCTTTTTTTCATTTGATAGTTATATTTCTCATAAAGTTTAGACTCATTAGAAAACTCAATAT
>NYYE01000067.1 GCA_002686655.1 Crocinitomicaceae bacterium
CCAACAGGTTTTAATTATAATGCTGAAACAGCGGCTAACAATCATTTCAAACATTCTAATTCAAATTTTTCTAATAAAGAAATTACTGAAAATGCTATTAGAGAGTTTGACAAGATGGTTGAGTTGTTAGATATAAAAGGAGTTAATGTGAAAGTAGTAGATCCTATTGGAAATAAATATAATCCTGATGCAGTTTTCCCCAATAATTGGTTTTCTATTCACCAAAACGGCACAAAGGTACTATATCCAATGTTTGCAAAAAGCAGAAGAACAGAAAGAAATAATGAAATATTTTCATTTATTGAGAAGGAATTAGATTTTAAAATTAAAACCACTGTAGATTTAACTTCTTATGAAAATGATCACCTTTTCTTAGAAGGAACAGGAAGTATGATACTTGATAGGGTTAACAAAATAGCATATGCCGCAATTTCAGATAGAACTTCTCCTCAAGTACTGGAAGATTTTGCCTTGAAAATGAATTATCAAACAGTTTCATTTAACTCATTTCATAAAAATACTGCTATCTACCATACTAATGTAATGATGTGTTTGGGAGAGGATTTTGTTTTAATATGCCTAGAAAGTATAGGGAATGAAAAAGAAAAAATGCAACTTTTAGAATCTTTTGAACATACAAATAAAGAGCTCATCGAAATATCCTCAAATCAGATAGATAATTTTGCAGGTAATATGCTGCAAATTGAAGGTAAGGATCACAATCCACTTATTGTGATGTCTCAAGCCGCTTTCAGTTCTTTAGAAAAGCATCAATTAAAAACTCTTGAAAGTAATGGAGAAATTGTCTTTTCCTCTCTTTCAACTATAGAAAAATTTGGTGGAGGAAGTGCTAGATGTATGATGGCAGAACTCTTTATTTGAAAAATTTAATTTAGACCTTTGAATCTTTTAAATTATTAATCATTTTTCTTTTAATCATCAGATAAATTAAGGAAAGAAGAATGAAACTAATTATGAATATATTCATAGAATTACCATTTTCATAATTCAATAACCATATTAAATTTAGAGTAATCTGAACCATGAAATATATAAATGAAACTCTAAGGTGTGGAAATTGATATTCGTTAACTAATAACTGATAAAGATGTTTTCTATGAGGGAGAAATATATTTTCTTTCGCAATAACTCTTTGAACAATTGTCCATCCAGAATCTATTCCATAAATCATAAATAGAATTAGTGGGCTCAGATCATTCGATTTAATTATTAGCGTCAAACAGAGAATAGAAAAGATGAATCCCATACTAATAGGCCCCACGTCGCCTAAAAAACAAATAGCTTGTTTTCTTACATTAAAAACACCAATTATTAAATTACATATTATTAGTATTAACAATAAATTATTATCTGTAAATTCAATAAAATAATTGTTGATTAACAGGAAAGAAATTAAGAATGAAAGTGAATATAGTATGGTCAATCCATTAATTCCATCCATAAAATTATAGGTGTTAATACTCCCTAAAATAAATAGGAATATTAGGAAAATGATATACCATTCTAATAACAAATAATTTTGTGAGATTATAAAAACACTTAAAATAATAACTTGTAATAATAACTTTATTTTGAAATTCAAGTTCTTGATGTCGTCTATAAAACCAATGGTTCCTAATAGAAAAGCTGTTGTAATTATAAATTGATTATTAAACTCTGAGAAGTATAAATAAGTAATAAAACCTAGTAAGTATAGAACACCTCCACCTCTTTTAGTGATGTAATTATGAGAGCTTCTAGAGTTAGGCTTATCTGTTATTGACCATTTTTCAGCTAATTTTAAATAACCAATCATTCCACCGATTAGCAATAAGACAATTAAAATGTAATATGTGATTGAATAAAGTTCAATCATTTTTGATTGTTGATATTAATAGTTGAGTTAAGTGAGAGTAAGTATGATTTTCTTCAACATATTTTTTACCATTTTCACCCCATTTTTTTAGTATTTCATTTCCCATTTTAGAAATTTCAATGATTTTATTAGCAATTTCTCTAGGATTTTCTGGTTCTAAACTTATTCCAGCTTCTGCTATTTGTACTATATCATTGGATGTGTTTACAGAATGAATTATTGGTTTCCCTGAATACATATAGTCAAATATTTTATTAGGACTAATACCAAATCTGTATAGCGAATGATTGTGCCAACCTATATAACAAACATCGAAAAAAGAAATTGCTGATTGAATTTGACTTTTATCAATTTCACCTAAAAAAGAAACATTATTTTTTGCATTATTTTTTAGTTTTTCTAAATGCTGACCTTTTCCAAAAATTAGAAAGTGAATATTTTCGTTGTTTTCCAAATAATTACTTGCTTTGATTAAATATTCCATTGCATTGGACGCACCTAAAGAGCCAGTATAACCAACAATGAATTTATTTTTTGGGATTAAGTCGGCAATGCTTTTATCTAAATCTTTAGATTTTTTCATCTCTTCCATATTAAATCCGTTAGGAATGTGTATAAATTTATCTTTATTCATCCCTCTGCTTTCCATATGTGGTTTTGCATTTGGTAATACAGAAATTACTTTATCAGCTCTTTTGTAGGCAAATTTTTCAAACCATCCAAAAAATAAAACTAGAGGATTTAATTTTGAAAAACCTCCAATTTCTATTAAGCTTAAAGGCCAAATATCTCGAACTTCGAACAATAATTTTGCTTTGTATTTTTTGGACCAGAAATAGGCACTTACTATGGGTAATGGTGATAGTGATGAAACAATAATTACGTCTGGCTTCTGGAGTTTTTTCTTGGGAAGAAAAATTAAATTTATCATGAATTGTATCATGACTAAAACCCTTCCTATACTCTGAGAACCGCTATATTTAGCAACTTTAACCCAAGTAAATGGAATGTCTTCAACATTTTCAAAAGTAAATTTGCCATTAGTAGCTGGAAACTTAAAAAGTAAATGAGAAAATGAAGCACTTATGATGTGTGGACAGTGCCCTTTTTTTTTTAATTCTTTTGCAAAGTACCACGATCTAAAATTCATTCCATGAAAAATAGATCCACAATATTGGTTAATGATCCAAATATTTTTTTTCATTGATTTCAAATCATCAATTTAATTTGGTGCATTTTCGTTTTTTAAGTTTTCAAATAAAAACTTTAAAGCTAAAGATATTGAAAGAATATAAAATAGCGTTTGAACCAAAGAGATTACATATAGTATTTGAATTTGATCATTTAAAAAGTAATGACCTACAACCATTCCTATTAAAATAATGAACAAGTGAAATATATCAAAAAAGAAAACTTCTTTTTGTTTTCCTAATCTTATAAATATGTAGGAAAGTGAAGAAGCTACAAACATCACAGCCATCCATGGACTAATAATTTTAATGGTATCCATTAATCCTGCCCATTTTTCTCCTAAAATCATAGTTATTAATGAGGACGGAGTAAATACTAAGATAATCCAACCCATAAGAGTCATCATTAATAACCTCTTTAACCAATAGGTATAGGATTTTAATAGTTTATTTGAATCTTTAATTTGAGCTATTTCATTGTAATAAACTTGTGCAAATGAGGAAGAGAACATCATAATTAATAATCCAAGGTATTGAATAGCGGCAGCCAATAATCCACTAAACTGCTCTCCGTAGAAATGAGTAAAAAATATAAGTGTTATTAAATTAATGGAATTACCAACAAATACCCCTGGAGAGCTAAACCAAATAAATTTTTTATGTTTTTGAACTAATTCTTTTTCTAATTCTTTATTTTTTTCAATCCATCCATAATTTTGAAAATATTTTCTAACATAGTTGAGGTTGCAGGAAAATAATCCAATAAGTCTACCTATGATTAATCCAATAAAATTAAAGTTTAATAATCCTGTTATTATTTGTGAAATACTTCCAGTTGTACTGTGAATCACTCTAGAAGTGGTAATAGTTAAAAAATGTTTTGACCTTGTGAAAAACTGACGTGAAATTTGAATAATACCATTAGCGAAAATAGCAAAAGGCATTAGTACCAATAATAGCCATTCATATTGGAATACTTTAATTTCATTAATAAAATAAAACGTAAAGGTTATTCCTCCAATTAATGAAATTATTAAAGAATAACGAAGACATATTCTAAGCAAAGAAAGTGCTCTTTGATCCACTCTCTCTAATATAAGTCCACTTTCCAGTCTCAAAGCAGAAATACTACTAAATACTGCAGCAAATTCAAAAAACAGTCTAAAAGGAGCATATTCTTCAGGGCTGTAAAAATATCTTTGAAGAATTATTATAGCGCTTAAGTTGATAATTTGAGCTATAGTTGTTCCTGAAAATATGGTCAGTACATTCTTTAAAAAATGATTTTTCTCCTCCTTGTTCAAGTATTTAATGTTTTCAAATTAAACCAATTAAAAAATAAAATTGTATTAAAAAAAGCAAAAAAGATGACTCCGCTTTGTGTCTCTAAAATAGATTCTGTTAAAAAATTCAATATCATGATACTTAAGAATATGGTATAAATAAATTTCTTTTTCATAATTGAATTATAGATCATAATAAAAGTGTAAAATGATAAAATCAAAAACCCTAAAAGCCCATGATCTATTAGTACTTGTAAAAACTGATTATGCGCATTAAAATTCTTTTTGTATATATAATCGTATCCATCTTTTTTATATTGTTCTCGAAGTGCTTTTTTACCAATTCCCGTCCCATACCCTAACAACCATTTTTCCTTAATTAATTTTGTAGAAGTTAACCATGTTTTTCTTCTAACATTACTGGAAGAACTAACTTTCTTGCTGTTCTCTAGATTAATAGCATTCTTTACCAGCTCATTAAATCTTAATTTAATAGTAGGGTTGATGTATATTATTGAAACAAACGGAACTAAAAGAATTAATACGTAAACAAATATTTTTTTACTAAATTTTTTATTGATAATAATTATCGAAAGAAAGATTATGTGTAGTAAGATATTTGTAATCCAACCAGTTCTTGATGAGGCAACTAAAATAAATAATGTTAAAAAACTAATGATTATGATGCTCCTTTTAATGGAAATATTGAAAAACTCTATGGGTTTAAGTAATGCTAAATAGGTTACTCCAATAACAAAATTTAAATACATGGTGAAATAACCAGGATGGTGGAAAATAGATAAAGAGGTGTAATTAAAAGCTTTAATATTTCCCAAAAAATAATATGAAAAAAGAGAATTTAACATGCAGAATAATACTGAAATCAGACAGCCTAAAGTGAAAAATTTCATCACTTTTCCTATTTTGATCTCATAAGGCTTGTAACAAGTTAGTACTAGTAAAGGAATTATTAATAACGTTAGTTTCGTCATAAGATGCTCCCAATAAATATCTAATTTATTTAAAATTAATAATTGTAGGAATGGTAGAATCCATAAGCTTATAAGGCTAAGTTTAATCCAGTTTTGTCTGTCTTTTAATTGTTTATAGTCAGCAATAAATAAACAAAATAATGCAAAAAGAACAAGTGAATATCTAATTATGATCTTTTCAAATGGTAGGATAAATGCAATTAATAGTATAAATAGTTTTAGAATATTTTCTTTATTAATGCTATTTATAAGTTGAAGTTTCATTTCTGTAATAAAGAAGTGTAAAAAGCATTTAATTTTCTTTCTTCAATTGACCAATTGTATTTCTTCTCAACTAATTTTCTTCCGTTTTGTCCCATTTCCTTTGCTTTCTTAGGATGGGTCATGATATATTCTATTGCTTTTGCTATTTCATCAGGATTTTCAGGGTCAACACATATTCCACAGTTATTTTTGTCAACAATTTCTGAATAAAGTTTAAATTTTGAAGTCACAACAGGCAGTCCAATAGCCATATATTCAAAAATTTTAGTTGAATAGGACTCTTTATAATTTCCTATTGGTTTAAGAATGCTAATTCCAACTTTAGAGTGTATAGAATATTTTAAGGCTTCTGTTAATGGAACACTTCCATAAATTTTAATAGCTTTTTTTAACTCATTAAGATTTGTTTTTTTTAAAAGATCTTCATTATATGGTCCAATAAGATGCATAAAAACATCTGACAACTTATTTTTTAAAATTTTCAAGGCTTTTATATACATAACAAATCCTCTGTTGTTTGATATTCCACCTATATAAAATATTTCATTTTTGATTCTTTTTTCGGAATAAAAACTATTTAAAGCAACTGCATCTGGCATATTTAAAACAATTTCTATTTTTTTATTCAATAGCTTATAATACTCATAATATGAATTTTCAGCTAGTATCAATGCATCAAACTTTTTTAGCTTTTTTATTTCATAGTTTCTATAAAGATTGGATATTATTTTTCTTAAATATTTAGGAATATATTCTTTATTTAAAATTTGTAATGCAATATTTTCATGAATATCAAATATTACCTTTTTTCCATTTTTTTTAAGTTTTAATGCAATAGGTATAAGTTCTGGATCATGAAAATGATAAATATCGCAGTTAAGTTCTATTGCTTTATTGTATATTTTTTTGGAAGTGATTAAAAGTCTTTTAAGTCTGCCATTAGATTTGCCAACATCAAAAATATTAATCTTGTTTTTTAATTCATTTCCTAAATTATCTGCAATCACTAGACTTACATTAAAATTCATTGATAACGACATGCATTCTTTTAAAAAAATTCTGGTATCATTCCGTTGATGAACAGAGCTTAAATGACAAACTTTAATCAATTTTGTAGAGTTAGTTTATTAAAGTGAAAAATAGATATTGCTAACAAGGCAAATAGTAACCTAAGATCAACAATTGATGATGATTTCATGCTGTTAATTAATAATGTAAGAGCAGCTAAAAGAGCCAGATTAGTAAAAAATCCTTTGTAGGAACTACTATTTGAAATTAAAAATGCTAAGGCCAATAATAAACCTATAAGGCCCAATTCAAAAACTATTTCGATAATGATATTATGTGGATATAGCCTCCGATCTGTTTGGTCGTATTCATTGGAAAAACTACCTAATCCATAACCTAAAATCAATGAACTTTTATTTTCAAAAATTTTAGTTTTAGAAAAAAGAAGATATTCTAATCTCTTATTAAATGAATTATTTTCTTGATTTAAACTTTCTTGATAATTTTCTTGATCATTTATAAAATTTAAATCATTGAAAGAAGAAGACAATACTTCAAATCTATAAACCGATCTTAATAATAAACTTCGATATGTCTTTGATGAAAGATTTAAAACACTATTAATTAAGATGATAATGGTTAGTGATTTAAAAAATTGCATCAATAATTTCTTAGTAAGATATTTTTTTTGGATGAGATATATGCTGATAATAAAGAACACTAATAAAGCCAATACTATAGGGAATCGCCCACCCAGTAAACAGATAATATTTAATGAGATTAACAAATTATAAATTATCTTTTTCTTTTCAGAAAATGAAAAAATCAATAACATATTTACAATCAAAAACTGGCCCAAAACAAGATACCAACCTTGGATATAAATTTCATTAAAATATTCATGAAAAATAAAGTTTTTTGAAATGGAGTTAGGGTTAATCACAAAAAAGATCAAACTAAAAAAATAGGTGAAATAGGAAAAGTATTTAGTAAATCGTTTAAGACTAATTTCTTTCATAATAAGAACTCCAAAAAAGGCTAAAAAATTAGTTCCTAAGCCAAGCAATTTATACCACACATAATTTTCTGATGAAGAATATGAAATTGAAAATAAAGACCAGACAAAAAATATTAATAAAAAAATAAAGGATTTATACTCCTCTTTAAGCCTTTTTAACTTAAAAATATCTTTGATGTAAATCATTAATATTAATAATATTCCAAATATGATGGTTAGAGGTATTTTAATATTATTCCCATATATAGAGAACAATAAATTTTTAAACATCCCTGATAAAAGAAATAAAATGAGATAAAACTCTATATCTATTTTCTTCAATAATTTAATCATTCATTTTTACATTTTTCATTTGCATTCATAACTGTTTAGTAAACATCATTAAACAGTAACAATTGAAAATTTATTTCATTTGAAATAATTATAATTACTTAAAAATAAGGAGACTTTTAGTTGATTATACTAAGAGTTATGGCAATTGTTAACTAACGTTTGTTGCTGAAATACTCCCAATACCAACTTATAGCTGATTTAAGACCTTGTTTAACATTATGTGAAGGTCGATAATGAAGAAGTTCTTCAGCTTTTTTAATAGATGCTAGTGAATGCTTTATGTCACCAATTCTTTCAGATCCATATTGAATATCAACATTTTCAATNTCAGCATCAAATTTAGAAAGTAAAGCTTTCAACTCNTCTACTANATCAATTAGAAAAGATTNTTCACCACAAGCAACATTGTAAACTTGATTTAATGCTTTTTTATTTAAAGTAGTGGCAGCTAATTCATTGGCTTNAATAACATTATCTATATATGTGAAATCTCTACTTTGAGTACCATCTCCATGAATAATGGGTGACTCGTGATTGATAAAAGCTTTTATAAATTTTGGAATTGCTGCTGCATATGCTCCGTTAGGATCTTGTTTTCTTCCAAAAACATTGAAATACCTCAATCCAATTAGTTCAAGTCCATATAGATTTGAGAAAACTCCTGCATATAATTCATTTACATATTTTGTCACTGCGTAAGGGGATAATGGCAACCCAATTTCATTTTCTGTTTTGGGTAATTTTTTTGAATCTCCATATGTAGAGGAACTGGCTGCATAAACAATTCTTTTAATATTATTTTTTTTAGCACTCCATAAAATATTTAGAAAACCATTAATATTAATTTCATTTGTTCTAATAGGATTTTCTATAGATCTTGGTACTGAACCTAAAGCTGCTTGATGGAGAATTATATCAACTCCTCTACAAGCTAGGTCACAATCATTCGAATTTGTTATGTCACCTTCAATAAATTTAAAGTGAGAATTATCTAGAAAATTTTCAATATTTTCTTTTTTTCCAGTTATAAAATTATCTAGACAGATAATTCGGTTGTTTTTATTTAACAAATACTCGATTATGTTACTTCCTATAAAACCAGCTCCACCTGTAACTAGAATAGTTTTGTTTTCTAATGACATTAATTACAATCTATTTATTCATTATATATCTAATTCGTCTCTAAGCTTAAATATTTCTTTACTAAGATTATCAATTTCTACAGATGAGTTCTTTTTTACAGAATCTGTAGCATATTCTAAAGCAGTCATGGCTAACAAATCTTGCATATCTACTACAGCATAATTATTTTTTAAATGTTTTACATTTTTTTCAATTTCTGAAACTGCTTTTCTAATTTTCTCTTCTTCAGATCTGTTTATAGTCAATGGATAGGTTCTTCCTCCAATGACTACTTTAATAGAGAGTTCACTCATAATTTATTTATTAAGTAAGGCTATGCATTTATCAATTTCTCTCACCATTTCGTTAATCATCAATTTTACATCTTTTGTTGAACCAACTTCATTACCATCAATTTGGCTTGCTAATTTCAGCATTTTAACCTGTTCATTTAATTGAGAAATATTGGACTTAAGGGTATTAATTTCAGTTTTACATTTGGAAATCTCTTGAATTAAGTTTGTATTTTCTTGCATTTTATCAGTCAAATTATCGTTTAAAACATTGATAAATTTCCTAATGTCATTTATTGCAGATATTTCTTTTTCCATTGAACTATATCATTTATTACAAAGTTAATGGCTAAAGTGAATTATTCAAATTTAAATTTCATTGTGAATAAAAAAATAAAATAATCTATTTATAATTCTTTTATTATAATAAGATTTGCCGGATGTCTAGTTTTTTCAAATTTAGAGTTCTACTAATAGGGCTTACTTTTACCATATCTATATTATCACAAAATATCGATCAAATTAATTTTAGATCTCCTATTGGGATACCCATTGCGCTTTCAGGAAATTTTGGTGAATTAAGGTCTAATCATTTTCATACAGGACTAGATATTAAAACCAATGGGTCTATTAATTATAGAATTTATGCTATTGATAGTGGATATGTATCCAGAATTAATATTTCTCATTGGGGATATGGAAAAGCAATTTATGTTAGTCATCCAAATGGTTTTACAAGCGTATATGCTCATTTAGATCATTTTCCTGAAAAAATTGAAAAAATAGTTAGAAAAAAACAATATGAAATAACCAATGAAACCATGACTTATTATCTTGATTCTTTTCAGTTAGAAGTGAAAAGGGGAGAAGTAATAGCTTATTCTGGTAATACGGGTAGTTCTTCTGGTCCTCATTTACATTTTGAAATAAGAGATACTAAGACAGAACATCCTGTAAATCCTCAACTATTTAATTTTAATATTCCAGACAATAAACCTCCTATACTAAGACAAATAAAGGTATATCCGTTTAGGGGCAGTAAAATTAATAACAGGTGCTCAGAGACTTATTTTCCCCTAAAAAAATGGAATCAATCTTATCATCTTAGTAACGACAGTATTATTTCAATATCTGGCTCTTTTGGCTTGGGAATAATGGCTTCTGATTACTATAACAATAGCACCAATAGATGTGGGGTTTATTCCATAAAAATGTTCGTTGATAATCAAAAGAAATACGAACTTAAATTTAATGAACTTGATTTTGAGACCAATAGACAAATTAATATACATAAAGATTATAAAATTTATAAATCTAAAAGACAAAAAATCCATAAACTATTCATACATCCTAAAAATGAACTAGATATTTATAAAAGGAGTTTGGGAGATGGATTATGTCATTTTAAAGACACTCTATTACACAAGATATCTATTGAAGTAAGTGATATTAATCAAAATGTTTCGTCCTTAAACTTTTATGTTAAAAACGATCAAGATTCCCCTTGTGATATTGTTGAAGAATCTATTTTTAAAGAAAAAGTATACTCTTTGGATAGTAATTTGGTTCTTATTATGGACTCAAATTCTATGTATGACTCTAAAAAAACCAATTTAGTTTCATTGAATTCGGGTTACATTTTAAAAAATGAGGATCCTGTTAAAAATAAATTCATTTTAGCTTTGAAGTTAAGTAACAAGGATCAATTATTTTCAGATAAAATATTTCTAGCCTACATCACAAAAAATGGAAATATTTCCAATAAAAATGGTGAGTTAAATGAAGATTGGATTAGCTCTAAAATAAATAAGTTTGGTACTTACAAATTAATTTTAGATTCTATTCCACCCAAAATTTCTAAAGTTGGAAATAATGCTATAAAATACCCTAACCAGTCACTGGAATTTAAAGTGACAGATTTTCAAAGTGGGGTAGAAGATTATAATGTTTTCATTGATGATAGATGGGTGCTCTCTAACTACAGTCACAAGTCTTATAAGCTTATGGTTCCATTAGACCAATATTCCAATGTTAACTTTGGAAATCATCGATGTCGAGTAGAAGTTATAGATGAAAGAAATAACATATCTTCTTATGAATTTGAATTTAAATATTTGGTTAAATAAATGTTAACATTATGAAGATTCCTCACTTTTTAATTTTAAATTGTTTACTTTATTAAATGGCAAAAAAGAAAAAACTCAAAAAAATTTTTGTTCTTGATACATCTGTCATATTGCATGACCATAATTCTTTAAATTGTTTTGAAGAAAATGATGTAGCTATACCCATTACAGTATTAGAAGAACTCGATAATTTTAAAAGAGGAAATGACACTAAAAATTTTGAAGCCAGAGAATTTATTAGAATTTTAGACAGACTTAGTAATGATTTTACCTTACAAGATTGGATTCCAATTAATGGCCCTAAAAAAGGAAAATTTAAAATCATTATGGAAAATGAATCTCTTATAACTGATGCTGTTAAGGTTTTTGGAAATAAGAATGATCATAAAATTTTAAATGCAGCATTAAGTTTAAAAATTTTAAATAAAGAAGCTAAAATAATATTAGTGTCAAAGGACATTAACTTAAGACTAAAAGCCAAGGCACTTAATATAATTGCACAAGACTTTGAAACTGGGAAAATTGATAGAGATAGTACTTTGTACAATGGTAAACAAATTATAGAAAACATAGAATCTGATTTTATTAATAAATTATATAAGCAAGGCCAAAACAATGATGTTAGTATTTTAAAAAATAAAATTGTTTCTAATGGATTTTATATTCTGAAAAATGGAAAAAGCTCCGTTTTAGGTTATTATAATCCGTTTGATGATCAACTTGAAAGAGTTGAAAAACAATATGTTTATGGAGTAAAACCTAAAAATGCTGAGCAAACTTTTGCCTTACATGCTCTATTAAATCCAGATATTAAATTAATGTCATTACAAGGAGTTGCAGGTACTGGGAAAACACTTCTCGCATTAGCAAGTGCGTTAGAACAACACAATTTATATCACCAAATTGTATTAGCTCGACCGATAGTTCCGTTAAGTAATAAAGATATTGGCTATTTGCCTGGAAACGCAGAGGATAAAATAAACCCCTACATGCAACCATTATTCGATAACTTAAAATTCATTAAAAACCAATTTGGTGAAAAGGAAAAGAAGTATCGAAAAATTGAGGAAATGCAAGAGCAGGGTAAACTAAAAATTTCTGCTTTGGCATATATAAGAGGGAGAAGTTTATCGAATGTAATTTTCATCGTTGATGAAGCTCAAAACTTAACTCCTCATGAGGTTAAAACCATTATTACTAGGGCTGGAGAAAATACTAAAATTATTTTCACAGGTGATGTTTTTCAAATTGACACGCCCTATTTAGATGAACAAAGTAATGGCCTTTCTTATTTAATTGATAGGCTAAAAGGAAACGATCTTTTTGCCCATATAACTTTAGAAAAAGGCGAAAGATCAGAGCTTGCCAATTTAGCAAATGAATTATTATAGGTGATAGATTATAAAAAAGCGAGAGAATTCGGAACACTAGAATTACTAGCCAAACAAGTTGTAGAAGGTTTTATAACCGGGCTTCATCAAAGTCCATTTCATGGTTTTTCAGTAGAGTTTGCAGAACATAGATTATATAATAATGGAGAATCTATTAAACATTTAGATTGGAAGCTATTAGCAAGGACTGATAAGTTATTTATTAAAAGATATGAAGAAGAAACCAATTTAAGATGTCATATTTTAATTGATGCTTCTTCATCCATGATGTATCCGATAGAACAGCCTTATAATAAATTCACCTTTTCTCTAGATTCTGCAGCTGCTTTAATATTTTTAATGAGAAAGCAAAGAGATGCTTTCGGACTTTCTTTATTTAGTAATGAATTAGAATTTCATGCGCCTGCTAAATCGTCCTTAACTCATCAACAATTTATTCTCTCCTCTTTGGAAAAAACACTTGAAAAGAAAATAAATAATAGTAAAAATCAGTCAACTGATATTGCCAAAATGTTAAATAGGTTGGCTAGTAAAATCCATAAACGCTCTTTAGTTTTTATATTTTCTGATTTCATGGCTATTAAAAATCCACTAGAGTTTGCAAATTCTATTAAGCATTTAAGACACCATTTACATGAAATTGTGGTTTTTAATGTTTCTCATAATCAACTCGAGAATCAATTAAATCTAAAAAATAAATATTATAATGTAGTAGATATTGAGACTGGGGAATCAATCAAAATGCATCCTAAACAAATTAGAGATAAATATATAGCAGAGAGAAAAGCTAGAATTACTCAAATTCATGATATGTTAAAGCAGCAAAAAGTAGATTTAATTAATGCTGATATTGAAGCTGGATTTGATCAAATTTTGATGGAATATATCATCAAGAGGAAAAAAATAAATTAAAAAACTATTTTTTTCTTGTATCTCCATCTAAAAAAATTAAATTTGCCTTCCAATCGGACCGGTAGTTCAGTTGGTTAGAAT
>NYYE01000068.1 GCA_002686655.1 Crocinitomicaceae bacterium
TAGTGTAGAAGAAATTTTCTTCGGTTAATACTTGTCTCGGAATATGCTACTACTTCTTGAAGTAATTGATGTCCAATTTCTTGTTCAGCTAGTGGTTTCCCTTGTAAAAAGTTTTCAAGTTTTTCAATGTCTTTATAACTGTAAAAAGCTAGACAATGTCCTTCACCACCATCTCTACCAGCTCTTCCTGTTTCTTGATAATAACTTTCTAATGATTTAGGTATATCGTGATGAATAACAAATCTAACATCAGGTTTATCTATCCCCATCCCAAATGCAATGGTTGCAACAATTACATCAGCTTCTTCCATGAGAAACATATCTTGATGTTTGGCTCTTGTATTTGGATCTAAACCAGCATGATAAGGCAGAGATGATATTCCATTTACTTGTAAAAGTTGTGCAATTTCTTCAACTTTTTTTCTACTCAGACAATAAATAATTCCAGACTTACCAACTCTAGGTTTAATAAATCTGATGATTTCTTTTTGCACATTTTTTTTAGGTTTAACTTCATAAAATAGATTGCTCCTATTGAATGAAGCTTTAAATACTGTAGCATCAGTCATGCCCAGATTTTTTTGAATATCACTCTGGACTTTAGCAGTAGCAGTAGCGGTTAATGCAATAATAGGAACGTCATCAATTTCTTTAATTATAGGTTTGAGCCTTCTATACTCAGGTCTAAAATCATGTCCCCACTCTGAAATACAATGTGCCTCATCAATAGCAAAAAAAGAAATGGTAATATTGGTTAAAAATTCAATATTTTCTTTTTTAGTCAATGATTCTGGAGCGACGTAAAGTAATTTTGTTAAGCCATTTGACACATCATTTTTAACTTTTGAAATTTCTCCTTTATTTAATGATGAGTTTAAAAAATGTGCAATGCCATCATTTTCACTAACTTGACGAATGGCATCAACTTGGTTCTTCATAAGAGCTATTAGTGGCGAAACAACAATCGCTGTCCCCTCACACATCAAGGCTGGGAGTTGATAACAAAGTGACTTACCTCCACCAGTAGGCATAATGACAAAAGTATTTTTATTTGAGAGTAAATTAGAAATTACTTTTTCTTGTTCTCCTTTAAAAGAATCAAATCCAAAATATTCAAGAAGAGATGCTTTTAAATCAGTTTTAATGGTATTCATTTGGGTAAAGTATTGTTATGTAATATAATCAATTAAAAGATATTAATCGACATAAATATTTATATTATTTGAGAATTTGTTCAATTGCAATAAAAGCCATTAAACCAGAAGAAATTGAAAAGCATTCTTCGTTTACATCAAAGGAAGATGTATGTAATCTTTTAATAGTTTTTCCATCTCCAGTACCAAGTCTATAAAAGCAAGATGGACTTTCTTGACTAATAAAAGCAAAGTCTTCCGAAGTCATTCGGAGATTTAAATCAACCACATTTTCTTTACCTAAAAACTTTATGGCTGTATTTTTAGCATTTTCTGTTATGACTTTGTCATTTACAAGAAAAGGATACCCAATTTTAATATCAAAATCACAAGAACCACCTGAGACATTACAAATAGAATGAGCAATTTCTTTCATTTTATCATGAGCTTTAAATCTCCAATCTTCATCAAAAGTTCTGAAAGTTCCTTTTAATAGTACTTTATCAGGTACAATATTAGTTTCTCCCAAAGCTTCTACATATCCAAAAGAAAGAACAGATGGATTGTCAGGCTTATTAAATCTACTAATAATTTGTTGTAGATTATTTATAATTTGTGAAGTCATTAGTACAGGATCATTTAAAAGATGGGGTAGTGCTGCATGCCCACCAGAACCTTTAACAGTAACATATATTTCATCTGCTGAAGCCATATATATTCCTGGCCTAAAACCTACTTTACCAGCTTCTAATTCAGGAAACACATGTTGAGCTATGCACGCCTCTGGTTTATTATTTAACAACCCATCCTTAATCATTAAATTAGCACCCCCCGGAATTTTTTCTTCACCTGGCTGAAATATTAGTTTTATAGTCCCGTTAAATTCACTTTTTAGTTCATTTAATATTAATCCAGCTCCAAGAAGGGATGCGCTATGAACATCATGACCACAGGCATGCATTACCCCTTTGTTCTTTGAGCAGTAATCAACTTTGTTTTCTTCATTAATAGGTAAAGCATCCATATCGGCACGAAGTAAAATCTCTTTATCTCCTGGATTATTTCCTTCAATTTTGGCAATTATTCCTGTTTCTACATGGCCACTAGTAAATGGGATTTTGTTTTTAGAAAGAATTGACTGTATGAAATTAGAAGTTTGATACTCTTTAAAAGATAATTCTGGATTCTTATGTAGAAATCTTCTTATTTCGATAGTTTCGGCTAGATACTTTTTAGCAGTATGTTTAATAATGTCAATCATTTTAAATAGTGCTGTATTCCATTCATAATTAGTTTAACAGAAGCATAAAACATAAAAGCACCAAAGACTAATTTTACTAAATGAATAGGGGTTTTAAAGCTGAGTTTAGCTCCTATCCAACCTCCCATAATAAAGAAAAGAGCCATTATTAAGGCATAATAAATAAGTAGATTTTTATAGGTAATATCATTTTCTACCACGTTAAAAGTACCTGTTTGATAATAACTATAAAAAGCTAATATTCCAATAGGAGGCAGCATTAATGCTAGTGAGACACCTTGAGCCTGATATTGGTCTAGATTTAAAAAATAAACTAAAGCAGGAATAATTATAATTCCTCCCCCGATCCCAATATATCCACTTGCTATTCCAGCAGTAAGACCAATTAATGATAGGGTTATAAAAGTTGTAATATCCATATTTATAATATTAAAAATCTAGTGATAAAGATAATTGTTTAATTGATGGCATTAAAATTTGATCGTCAATTCCATACCCCCAATCTAAACGAATATAATAACCAAAAATCCTAGATCTAATCCCAAAACCATAACTGTAAATAATAGGTTCTTTTTGACTTTTTAAATTAATCGTATAATTATGTCCATTAATTACGGAACTATTAAAAGAATTTTCTGTTGAGTACGGAGTTTTACCTGTCCATGCAGATCCTATATCACTAAATCCAATGAGCATGAAATTTTCTAAAAAATCAGAGCTTAGAGGTTTTTTGGAAAAATAACTAAAAAGAGGAACTCTTAATTCATTACTAATAGCAACAAAAGAATTTCCATTTCTAGCATTCTGATAAAAACCTCTTATTGGTGTCGCAATTGTTTGAAATTGGAAATTAATATCTGGATCAGGTAAAATAGTTGGATCAAATTGTGCCCAGAGATATCCGTCTACTCCCCCTAAATAATAAAGTAATTTTTGAGACCCTATTGAAGTGCTAGCTGCTAACCTAGAGGCAAAGACAATATTTCTATGTATTTTTTGATAATTTCTTAAATCAAGTCCAAATACAAAAAAATCTGTTTGAGGTTTAAAAAACTCATTATACCCTTCAACCCATGTTTTGAATTTAAATCCATTATTAATATTTAGAGCTATTGGCCTAGTTGCGTCGTAAACATATTCTAGTAACCCTCCAAGGAGCATAAAATTTTCATTTGGAACAGCTAGTGTTGTAGTAGAATTACTTAGAGTAACTACTTTATCATATCTTAAATTTGAAGTGAATCTAAGGCTACTTACTTCACTAAAAGGGAATGAAAATTGATGTTTAAAGTCATTTACAATAGTCTTAATTATAATATTGTCACTATATAAATCCTCAAATGATTGTCTTGATATCTGAAATTTACTATCTAATCTATTTTTTAAATTTTCATAAATTGCAATTAGACCAATATTATTTAGCTGGATTGGCCCTTTAAAACCACCACTTATCTTATAATCTTCAAAAACATCTTTAGCCTGAATCATTGTAAAACCATCAAACCCAGCATTTTTAAATCCTGAGCTACTATATCTTTGGTAAGCTTGATTATTAAAAGTTGGGTTTAGTTGTAATATAAATTCACCCACTGTAAAGTTAACATTGTATATTTTTTGTCTTGGAAATTTAACATCAGACTTTCTTTCATTCTCTTTTTTAGAAACTATTTTTTTTGAAAGTAATTTTTTCTCGTCTTCAAACTTGTAATTATAAATATCAATTTTATCTTTTTCAATATCGTTTTGATTTGGGGTTTTAAAATCAGTTTTTTTACTGGATATATTTTTAAAAAAAGTTTCTGAAAAAGTATTTTCAAAAATCACAGATTTATTTTTATCACCTAAATAGAATTCATATTCATTATTTAATCTATACAATAGTACATACTGATTTAAGTTTCGACTAAAATCTATTTCAATTATGTTTCTATTAAAATTGGAAAGTTGCTGACTACTGCTAGTGTAACGATAGTGAATTATAGTATCAATATGACTTATGGTACTATCAATAATTGTTTGATAGTGATTGAAAATTCCATTTTCATCACTTACATAATGATAATTTTTCTTTTCAAGTGGCTGAGGTTGTCTTTCATCAATATTATTACTATTTGTTAAAGAGTTAATTTTTTTGTTGGAAGTATTAAGTTCAAATAAATCAAAATCTTTATCTAAATTATTAGATATAAGCGCTTTATTGTGTCTATTTGAGCTAAATATTATTTCATCTGAATTAGGGAAATATTTTGGCTCTAAATCATCATAAATATCATCAGTTAGTTGTTTATGACTATTGCCCAGTACAGTATATTCAAATAAATCAGTATAACTATCCTTAACGGCAGATAAAATCATTCTATTGCCTTTACTATTGTAAGAAGAACTTAGAATTTTCTCAAATCCCATAACCTCTTTATAATTCTTCTTTTTTAATTTTGTATCATAAAGATTTAACCAAACTCCTCCTTTTTTTTCTTCAAAAATTGCTAAAGAATTTCCTTTTGGATGCCAATCGATGACAGGGTGAGTTATATCAGGAATTCTATTAAGTTTATGATCTCCTTTTACAATAACTTCGATTTTTTTTTCTTTTATATCAAATATCTTTACTTTGTATTGACCCAGATAATGTTCAACAAAAGCTATTTTAGCTCCATCAGGGCTCACTTTTAAATTTCTTATGAACCTGTCTTTTTTTGATTTCAGTGCTATCTTTTTTTCATTTGGTAAAAGAGTATTCTTTTGATCATTTAAATATTGTATTTTATAATGGTCTATAAAGTCTTTTTGAATCATTTCAGATGTTATTCCTAAAACATAAATAAAACCACTTTCTACACTTTTACTTACTTTCATCATATACATAAGATTTGGAATCATATTTCTTCCAAAAACTTCATCTATATATCTCCAAAGCCCATGGCCATATAAGACAGATTCATCAGTTGATAACGACTGGAAATGTTTAAGTTTTTTACTTAGAATTAAGTCTTTTAATTGGGAATCAATTCTAGTATTCCAGTCTATAGATAAGTAATCAATTAGCCCATCTTTAAACCAAGGAGGAAGATTTATAAATGTGGTGTTTTTAACTGTTTGTTTCCAATCAGTTCCATACAATATTTTAGTAACTAAAATTTCAGCAATTCCTCTTTTTATTTGATTTACAAAGTCATTATGATTGCCATTAAAATATAAAAATATTTTTTCTCCATCAATATTAGAAGTCCCACCTATATTTGAAGTAATATCATTATTCAGACCAATATTGCTTTGTCTAAATTTACTCTGAGAATTGAATACAATCAAATGAATTTTTTCTTCCACCGAAAAGTCAAGAAACTTCTCTAACTCTAATTGAAATTCATAGGCAACTTTAGAGGCATATTGCGCATGATCTTCCCCACCCTTCGTAAAATAAACTTTTGATCTTTGAAATTCATATGATTGCCAATAAAACGAATTATACTGAACTCGATTTTGTCCAAAAGGGATATTGGACCCTGTATAGTACTGAGAAAAAATAGGGTAACAAATTATTAAAGATAATATGAATAAAAACTTTCTCAATTTTTTTCATTTCAAAGATAGCTAATTTCATGCCATACTTTAAATTTGAATTTTCAAAGTTTAAAAAATGCTAGAAGTTAAAAAATTTACTTTCAACCCTTTTTCTGAGAATACTTTCATAATCTCCAATAAATCAAGCAAAGCCGTAATTATAGATCCTGGATGTTATCATAGGGCAGAGCAAAAAGAATTAGATGATTATATTTTCAATAATCAACTAGACGTTCAATGTGTTCTACACACTCATAGTCATTTAGATCATATGTTTGGTACCGCTCATTTATTATCAAAATATAATGTAAAACTTTGGATTCATAGAGATGATAAAATAACCTATGATTCTTTTGAAAAAGTTTGTGAATTATATGGTATTCCAATACATAAAAGCCCCATCCCAAATCCAGTTTTTTTAAACTTGCACAACCCTTTTCAAATTGATGATATAACATTTCAGATATTATTTGTGCCAGGTCATTCTCCAGGGCATGTTGCATTTTATAATAAAGAAAATAACTTCGTTATTAATGGTGATTGTTTATTTGAAAATAGTATTGGAAGAACAGACCTACCTGGGGGGAATCACTCGCTTTTAATACAATCAATTAAAAACAATTTATTTCAATTGCCAGATGAAACTATAGTGTATACTGGACATGGAAATGAAACAACAATTGGCAGGGAAAAAAAAGAAAATCCTTTTCTAGTCTAAAAGTTATTTAATAATTAGTTTTTTAGTTTTCCTCTTTCCATTCTCAATAAGTGAAATAAGGTAAATTCCTCTACTTATTGAATTAATATTAATTGAATGAGATTTATTATTCAATCTAGTTTGATAAACTAATTTCCCATTGAGATCTAATATTTCAATACTTGTATTTTCTCTAATATAAGATAAGTTGATTTCAAATTCTCCATTATTTGGATTGGGAGAAATCTTAAAATCAGTTGAGAATTTGTTGTCAATTCCAGTGCAATTAGCTACATAAATTTCAGCTTCTTGCATATCGCTGTAACAACTTATAGTTGATATATCCCAATTATAGAAAAAGAAATAAAAATCAGATGAACCAGTTGAAGCACTTGTTATAGATGCAATATTTCCGTAATCATATGGATAGGACGCATTGGTAGTATTTCTGTAAAGTGAAAGAGTGCCAGGACTTATAGCTGAAATATACATTCCATATCCTATTCCAGCAGGAATATTCACTCCAATAGGAACTTTATGACCTGTAATAGTATTTATTGGGGCTGTAATAGTATAGGATCCATTAAAAATAGTGCTTCCTAGAATGCTTTGTATAATAATACCAACTGTACCTGTATCTGAAGGATAGATAGTTACAGAATCTATAGTCATGTCACTGTAAACATCAAATAAAAGTCCATCAGTAAAAAAGTTATAATAACCTCCACTTCCAAAAGTATTATTAACTGCTCCAATATTTCCAGGGGCTAATTCTTTATAGGCTACAAAAATACTAGTTGAAGCATTAAGGGTGTCAGTTGTCATGGTATCTCCAGTTCCGATATAGTTTCCAGAAATGTCAAACCAATCAAAATCTACACCACTAGGTCCAGAAGCTATTAAATTAGCGACATTGCCGTTTGGAAAAAATGAATTTATACAAACTGTATCGTCTGTAACTGTAGGGGCAATAGGAGTATANTAGTTTTCGTAGTTAAGAGTTGTTCCAAANGCATCATTTGCAGTGTTGTCATCGTTAGGTAAATTAGTAGTGAAATCAAAGCTATAGTTTCCATCTTGAGTAAGATCAACAGGCAATGCAAAAGTAAACAGCAGAGAATCACCAGGAAGAATAGTGTCAAAAACAGTTTCGACTGTTGGAGTGCCATTTAAAGAATACTGAATATTAAATCCTGTTTGAGGCAGATAACCAAAATTAAAAATAGTAGCAGTAACAATAGAACTGTCTACTTCACAACCAGTTGAAGCAGATGGAAGGCTTGCTAAAATTATTCCAACATCATTTTGAGGNCCTTCTCTTACTTCAAAATTATCTATTGCTATATCTCCTGTGAATGAACCACCTACAGTTCCAGTTATTTTAAATTTNACAANACCAGAATATGCAGCAANAGAAANAATTTCTTCATTCCACTGATTCCCTTGNTCTCCAGATTTAGTGAAAATGGTATTATATGATTGTCCTCCATTATCTGAAATTTCAATNGTTAAATCAGCTATTGTAGCTCCGTACATATGATGAAAAAATCTAAGTTCGGCAGCAGCTAAAGTACTTATATCAACAGATTGAGTATGTAAAATTGCATTATCACCCCCTGTCCTTGGAGATGAGGTCTCAATGTACATATAATTACCATTTGAAGACATGTCCTGATTAGGACCAGTACTGCTTGAGGATGTACTCCCAGAATTTAAGGTCCAGTCAAAAATATCACTAATTGATTCTTGGCTCCAACATAGTGGAAATCCAGAATCAAAGTCAGTGAAATAAGGAGCAGAATCAGCTGCGCAATTTGTTGCAAAAGTTATAGGGCCACTTAAATAGCTTGAGTCTCCTGCATTGCATATAGTTTGAACATAAAAATCATAAGTTGTTGATGGATTTAGACCTGAAAGTATTATAGTATCATTATTTGATAATGTTAAGTGACTATTGTTTGGTGAAACCCCACTAGGAGTAATGTAAGTATTCCATAAAGAGTCAGTAGCAAAAGTTGACCAAGTTAATGTGGCACTATCCGACCCTACACTAATTAAATTTAAAGAATTTGGTTGAGGGCAAGTTGGAATAGTTCCATAATAAGCAATAACCATCCATGTTTGGTTATCAACTTTATTGTAATTCGTTCCACATCCAGAACCGCCCCATGATCTTCCAGCGTGT
>NYYE01000015.1 GCA_002686655.1 Crocinitomicaceae bacterium
ATGGAAACTTTAAACAATATGTTACTCGCAGTACCAAAAATGGCTACTGACGATTATGTTGGTTTTACATTCTTTGTAGGATGTATGGCCATGATGGCGGCTTCGGCCTTCTTTTTCTTATCAATGAGTTCTTTTGACAATAAATGGAAAACTTCTATTTTGGTTTCAGGACTTATTACTTTTATAGCAGCAGTACATTACTACTACATGCGTGATTACTGGGCTACTAATGCTGAGTCACCAACATTTTTTAGATATGTTGATTGGATTCTAACTGTACCTTTAATGTGCGTAGAATTTTACTTAATTCTAAAAGCAGCTGGTGCTACTAAAAGACTGATGTGGACATTAATTGGTGCATCAACTGTTATGTTAGTAACTGGTTATGCAGGTGAAGGTATTGACCAAGCAAATGCACAAGTTTGGGGAGCTGTTTCTGGAGCTGCATATTTTTACATAGTATATTTAATTTGGTTTGGAGAAGCGAAAGCATTGGCTACTTCAGCTGGAGGAGAAGTACTAAAAGCACATAATATTCTTTGTAAGTTTGTACTTATAGGATGGGCTATTTATCCAATAGGATACATGGCTGGAACTCCAGGATGGTATGAAGGAATATTTGGTGGATTAGAGATGGATGTTATCTACAACGTAGGTGATGCTATCAATAAAATTGGTTTTGGTCTAGTAGTCTATAATCTAGCAGTTGCTTCATCTAAATAAGCAATAAAACCGAAAACAACTTTTTTTAGGAGGACTAATTGTCCTCCTTTTTTTATTCCTATTTTTCGAATATCTGGTGTTTTGTTAACTCNTTAATCCAATTAGGGAGCTGATTTGGATCGTAATTTAANCCCATTGCTTTTATAACATCTCTAGGAACTACTAATCCAGTACTANTTGTATAGGANAACTTGACAATGGAGGCCATATGAGTTTTATCATTTCGTTGGATTTTTTGAAAGAAGTAAAACCATTTTTCATCATAACCAACAATCTTAGTTTCAAGTATAAATCTTTGAAAAAGTCGNAGTCGATGCCTGTATTCATTGTAAGTCCCCACAATAGTTAAAGACCATTTGTTTTTTTTTAAAAAACTGCCCATATCNACTTTAGCTCCATAACTAAACCTTCCTAAGTCTAGAAGCGTAACATACCTGCCATTATTTAATTCCATGAATANATCTATNTCTTGGGGAAGAACCATTAGATGGATACACTCATTATGAGTACTATCAAAAGATAGTTTTTTTTGAAATTTACTTTGTGCAATTACTCTTGCTAATCTTAGAATTGGATACATTAAAGCAAAGGTTTATAGTTTGATTTTAATTGAATTAATTTTTGGAGAAAATTACGATTTTCTTTCCAGCTTTTCTCTTTATTAAACTGGATGTAATTTCCATTTCCATGAAGGGTGAAAAAATCTCCATTGTATATACTTAATCTAAAATATGGGATGGTCCAAGCATAAGTATATACCCCTTGGTTAATGTGAAGAATAATTCCTTTTGGTCTTATTTCTATATTTCCATATTGTAATCCACTAACCTTAAGTTTTAAATGATTCATATTCTCACTGAAGTGTTCTATCACCATTCTTCTAGAACCAATACCTCCAAGTTGCAATTTTTTTATTAGTGAGTAAGCATCCCCCATTTCTTCGTTTATGAGTTTATCCGTTTCCTTGTCTTTATATGAAATATTGTAGATNGCCATTAGTCGTTACAGGGTTTTTAGAAAGTTANCTGCGGTAATTAAATGTGTTTCCCTTTTAGAAATATCCATTTTGTCAAAACTGCTGATTAGCATTCTCATTCTAGGATTTTTAAGGAAAAAATCTCTTTGCTTATCCATGAAGTTCCAAAATAGTGCATCCCAGATTTTACACCAATCACCCTTTTTATAATTACTCATTTTCAAAATATAGTTACTACTACTTATATANGGTTTAGTTGACATTAACCCACCATCAGCAAATTGACTCATTCCATATACATTAGGAACCATAACCCAATCATAAGAATCAATAAATAGCTCCATAAACCATCGATATACTTCATCAGGATCGAATTCACATAGCAGCATAAAATTTCCAATTATCATTAGTCTTTCAATATGATTAGCATAAGCTGTATGATTGATTTTTTTTATGGTATCGTCAACAGGTNCAATTCCTGTTGTTCCATTATAGAATGAAATAGGTATTTTTCTTTTAAATCCCCAAAAGTTTTTAGTCCTTTCTTCTACTCCTTTACAAATGTAAACTCCTCTTATAAATTCTCTCCAACCTATAATTTGTCTTATAAANCCCTCACATGAGTTAATTCTTATATTATTAGAATGATAATATTCTATGGTTTTATCTACAATAAGTTTTGGAGAAATTAAGCCAGAATTCATTAAAGGAGATAATATGCTGTGATTGATAATTGATTTTTCTTTTAATACCGCGTCCTCATAGGGGCCAAATTCATCAAATCTTACATTTAAAAATTGTTCCAACCATTTTTCCGATGTTTCAAAATCAGTTGGATAAATAAAATCTTCATTTAATTCTCCATTATTGGTATCATAATATTTATTTACATAATCTACAGCTTCTTTGTGGTTTTTAGTTCTATTGGAAATTTCAATTTTAGGAGTCTCTTTATTTTTTGGATATTTTTCCCTATTTAAATCATCATAAGTCCATTTACCCCCTGCTGGCTTCTGATTNTTTTCTAATAGAATATTGAGTCTCACTCTTTCAGATTTGTAAAAAGAGGTTTGAAATAATTTNTTTTTATCTTTTCTGAAGAAAGTTGATAGATCATCTTTTGAATTTANAAAAGCAGGATTATTGTAGAATTCAATTTTTATNTTTTGCTTTTCACAACTTTCCTTTAATCTTCTTTCTAAATAATTATCTTCAGGATCGATACATTTAATTAGTTCAACTTCTTTGCAATCTTGATTTTTTATAAATTTTCTTATATCTGAATTTTCGTCATAAGAATTAATATAATAAACTTCTAAATTTTTATTTTTTAAAAAATCATAGTAGTTCCTCATAGNACATCTATGGAAAAATATTTTTTGTTTATGAAAATTATAATGATTAAAAAACAGATTTTCTTCAATAATGAAATGTCGAAAATCTTGACTTAGTAGTTCAGAATTTTTGAAAAGCTGATTTGGAAAAATTAAGTTAATTGGTTTCATTAATAGTAAATTTCAAATGGTAATCCTTTTTCATCATATACAGGATATTGTGTTATTTTTCTTTTGCCATTTTCACTCCATTTTTTTACACTAAGAGCGAGAGATATAGCATCTAAAATATCATCTCTTTTTATATTTTCATTTTTGTATTGATGGTAATTTTTTTCTATAATATCTTCAGTGTTTTTAATAAACTTATTTAATATAGAAACCCTTTCATTCACTCCCTGCTTTGTTTTTTTATTATTTTTTAGCGGCACCCCATTATTTAAATTTATAAAGCATAATTCGGGATGGGATTCATGAATATTCAGCTGCTTATTTTTGTTTTTAATTAAAAACTCATCCACCTCCTTAATTTTATTACTAATGTTCCATGATTGGATTGATATACTTTTGGATAGTATTTTTTTATTTATTTCTTTGGCTTTTATGTAATTATTTGCTTTAACAGCTTGTCTACATGGAGCATTAAAGACACTACTTTTTTTTCCTTTGGGTAATTTTTCTCTTAACTTTTGGTCTATTTTTCTTTGAATTGATTTTGAAGAAAGACCTATTGGGATATCTATAAATATTCTACTTTCATCATTTAAAAAATCCATTATATCCTCTATATCAGTACATGTACTAATGGTTAATTGGTTTTTTAAATCAATGGAGCAAACACACCAACTGTCAATAAATCCATCAATTCCAATATTCATTTTGTTCAACTATTTCATCTCAAAGCTAAACAAAACATATAATTTTACTATATTTGTTTAATAAATTTTGAAAATTTTGGGTTATATATTGTCCTTATTATTGTTATGTTTTATTGCATCGCAGTTTTATTCTGCTTATTCTAATAAAAAGTTTCAAAATATGGATCAGCAATTGATAGGATCAATTAATAATATAAACTTTAAAACTTATAGTCATTACACTTTAGCATCTGTTAAAATGGATGGAAAAAGTTTAAAAGATGCTAAAGGGAAATTTTCTGTTCTTGCTAATTATATTTTTGGTGGAAATAGTGATAACAAACAAATTGCTATGACATCTCCTGTAATATATAATATGAGTAATTATGCTACTTTTTCTTTTATCATGCCAGATAATTATGAAGTTACCAATCTTCCATCGCCCAATTCTAAAGAAATATCTTTTAAAACAAAAAAAATCAATGTATCGCTTCCATAGCATTTGGAGGATTTGTAAATAATGAAAATTGTAAAGAAAATTATTTGAAATTATTAGAAGTTTTAAATGCTAATAAAATTTCCCATAGTAATGATTACATGTTAGCAGTTTATAATTCACCCTATCAAATAATTAATAGGAAAAACGAGATTTGGATTGAAGTAAATAAAGATGAAATACTAAAAAAACTTGATATTAAATAGAAGTGAATTTACTTAAATCTATTTTTAAATTTAAATGTCCTAGATGCAGAGTAGGAAATCTATTTTTAAATAATAATCCTTATATATTGAGAGATTTAAATAAAATGCATAAAAGATGCGATAATTGCAACTTAAAATTCAGTATTGAACCTGGATTTTTTCAGGGAGCAGCTTATGTAAGTTATGGACTTCAAGTATTGAGTTCTTTAATTGTTTTTAATTGTTTTTTTTGGTTAACCAATATTCGTTGGCAAAACATAGTTTATATATTACTTTTTACTGTCATACTTGCAACTCCTTATGTGGTAGTTCTTTCAAGAGCAATTTGGCTGCATATGTTTATTCCCCATAAAGGAGATTTCTAAACTTCATTTTTTAACATATTAGGATACTTCTCAATTATCTTAAATCTGTTCATTCTTTGCAATAAAAATGGATATAAGTTTAGAAGAATATTAAAAATAGTTAACGAAATAAAATGTTCTATTAAGCCATATTTTAAGTACAAAAGCTGAATTGAAAGAGGAAAAATTCCTGAAATAATATGTGAAGTTTCAGATTGTTTAGTCTCTTCTATATATGTGAAAATATATTCTTTTGGTCTTCCTTTTAAATAAACTCTTTTATTTAAATGTCTAAAAAAAGAATTAATAAGAAAAAGTCTAAAAATATTAACACCTAAATATTTAAAGTAATTTTTAGACTCATAATTTTTTTTAATGTAAAATTTGGATGGCATTCTAACATACTTAAATGCTTGAAAAAATAAGAACCCTACTAACATTAAATCCCATGTTTGAATAAAATTGATTAATATTATTTGAAAGCTATCATTAACTTCTAGAGAGTATTTAAATAAATAAAAAGAAATGGTGAAAATTATACTATAAAATATTATTAGTAAAACAACTTTCTGAAAAAAATTAAAACGATATAACATAATTTATTTTTTACTCATTCTTTGATAAAAATTTTCTCTAATATTCATCCAATAGAAATTATAATCTAGAGCATGGTAATTATTATTTAGTAATTTCTTGTATACCTTCCAGAGAGGAAAACTTTCTAATTCTATCCATAATAAGCCATTATTAGCTTTAGCGCTCAGTACCTTTGGATGTTTCAATTTACTTTTTCTTAGTAAAAATTTAAAACTACTTATTAAAATACCTTTATGCATATTATAAAGGCTAGCATCTTTATTATTTCTAAACGTTATGGGATTAGTTACTGGAATATTTTGATCTTTAAATGCTGTAATTTCTTTTCCGTAAGGATGAGAATTCCAAGATAAATAACAATTTAAGTCAGTAGGGTCCTCACACATGGAGATCTTATTTGGAGTGAAACTCATTGCAGAAACGTCACCAACTAAATATGAAAGTTCTATTTTTTGTAAAATAGAATCATTTTTAAATAAATAATCGGTAAATAATTTTTGTAATAAATGGGTGCCTTGACTATGCCCTGCTAAGACAATTCTATTTCCCTTGTAAAAGTTTTTAAGGTAGTGCTTGAAAGCTTTTTCTATATCTTGGTAAGCAACATCAAAAGCTTTAACACCATTAGTATTATCTTTATATCCATGGATATGCATTTGCCTATAAATGGGGGAATAAATATCTGCCATCCCAGTAAATACATTAGCTTGGTTTTTTAAAACTAAATTTTCAATTTTTTTATTTAGTTTTTTATTTTCGATTTCAGAGTTCCACTCTAGCCCATCAAAATAAAGTGTTGGATATACAAAAAAAACATCTATTGAGTCTAACTTAAAAGTATCATTTTCTACATTTTCTGGAAGTATTTCAGAATTGTCAAATTTATCCGGATGTGCTATCCAGTGGTTGATATTATAATAATCAGGAGAAGCTTTTGGAATTTCTTCTTCAAATGAATGAATGGGAATTGTAGTATTACAAGAAGCTAATAGAAATAATAAAACTGGTAATAGAAGTATTTTTTTCACGTTTACTAAGTTATTATTTTTATACTTTAACAATTAAAAAATAACTTTCAAATTTCATGAATATTGGNATCAATGCTAGACATTTAATAAAAGATAGACTAGAAGGAATAGGCTGGTACAGTTTTGAAATTTTAAAAAGACTTATAAAATTGATGCCAAGCCATCAATTTATATTTTTCTACGATAGAAAAACTACCTTTTTAATTTCAGGCGAAAATATTACCAATATTATTATATCTCCACCTGCAAGACATCCTTTTTTATTTAAAATTTGGTTTAATTTTCTACTTCCTAAAGCTTTTAAAAAACACCAAATAGACTTATTTTTTTCTCCTGATGGTTTTGTATCTCTAAACGCTGACATTCATCAAGTGGGAGTAATTCATGATTTAAATTTTGAACACTATCCTGAAGATTTACCTAAAAATATCCTCAAATATTATAAAAAATACATGCCTTTATTTGCNCAAAAAGCTAATAAAGTAATTACAGTATCCAATTATTCTAAAAATGATATTGTCAATAAATACAAAGTGAACTCAGAAAAGATAAAAGTTATTTATAATGGGGGAAATGAAATTTTTAAACCATTATCAGAAGAAAAAACAAAAATTTTTCAAACTAACAATAGTAATCGGCCTTATTTTATATACGTGGGTTCACTACATAAAAGAAAGAATATTGAAAGAATGTTAAAGGCTTTTCAAGCATTTAATCAAGATAACAAATGGGACTTTATCATTATTGGTACAGACATGTGGAAAGGACAATTAAATTTAGAAGGAATTTTAAATAATGTTAAATTTCTTGGAAGAAAATCTGGAAATGAACTAGCTATGTGGATTGCTTCCAGTTCTGCACTTATTTATATTTCTTATTTCGAAGGATTCGGATTACCTATACTAGAAGGAATGATGGCAGGAGTCCCAGTTATTTCTGGTAATTTAACTAGTTTACCAGAAGTTGGCGGCAATGCAGTGATATATGTAGATCCTTTTAATATAAAAAGTATTAGTAANGGAATGGAAGAGGCAATTAGTAATTTTTCAAAGTACAGAAATCTAGGATTAGAGCAAGCCACTCTTTTTTCATGGGATGAATCAGCTTTAGAAGTTAAAAAAACTCTAAATGATTTTATTTAATTAAGATAGAAGTTTTGGTCTACCATTTTTTCTTGAGTTAATAAAATCAACATGAATTTAAATTTTTGAACTAAAAANTCATTCTTTTTTTCTTCATTTAGACCAATAAATTTTATTTTTTCCTCATCTGTTAAATTAACAAGATTAGTTAAATTATTTAAAGAAATTAATTCCTCGCTTTTAGATTCTTTAGAGTCATCTAATAAATGTCTTAAATAGTTGGAAGCATGCTCTATTAGTTGTTCGGTAGGGTTGAAAGTTNTCTTTTGAATTTTTGATAACGAACCTAGCGGATATAATTTGTGTTCATTCTTATTTTGAAAATGATGAATTTTGAAGTTGGATTGGCATTCAATTAATACATCAAGTTCTCCACTTTCATATTTTTTTAGGATTTGATTTACCTTGACTAAAGAACCCAACTCACTTAGTGTGGTTTTACCTTGGTATGGAATACCAAAAAATTCATTATTACTCAAACACTCCGATACAAGTTGTAAATATCTTGGTTCAAAAATATGAAGAGTGGTTTGCTCACCTGGAAATAAAAAAATTCTTAAGGGAAACATACCATAGTCATAATTGCTACTATTCATTAACTTGATTTTATTGTAAATTTCTCTTTTANAATGGATGTGCTGATTCTCAAAATATTATTCTATCCACATTGAATTATGAATTACTTAATCATATTTTTAAATCTACATCTGATTAACACACTGTAAATGAATGTTACACAATATTGAAAATTGTATTATTTTTAATTAAATTTGAGAAAAAAAATTTTGAAAAGAAACAAATATATTCTACTATCAGTTTTAATAGTTATTACAGCACTATCTAATATATTTTTATCAAATATCCCTAATTTTTCACCAATTGCTTCTATAGCATTATTTTCTGGATTTTATTTTTCTAACAAAAAATTAGCGCTTATTATTCCTATTTCTTGTATGTTAATTTCAGATTTTATTATTGGATTTCACTCTCTAATGTGGGCAGTATATTTGTCTTTTTCTTTAATTGTTGTTTTGGGATTTTTCATGAAAACTGCCAGTCCTAAGAAAGTAATATTAAATTCAATTTGGTCTTCTATTCTTTTCTTCTTAATCACCAACTTTGCAGTTTGGGCCACTGGAACTTTCTATTCTAAAGATATTAGTGGATTAACTTTATGTTTTACTATGGGATTACCATTTTTCAAATACACCTTATTAAGTTCTATTATATTTTCAACTATTCTTTTTGGAGGATTTGAAATAATCAATCAACTTACTGCCAAATACCACTCCGTGTCTGAAAAAAGCTAGCTTTAGCTGACATTATATTGTTTAAAATATTTTTTNCTTTTCTGTTATTGGGTAATCAAACCCTTAATTTTGGTATATATGATTAAAAGAATAATTTTNTTTCTATTTCTAATNTCAACTCTTGGATTTCTAATATTTAGTATTTTCCAAAAACTAGGCGAACAACGCAAGGTTTATCAACAACCTTTTAATTATTTCCCTCCCAATCCAGCACTCTTTTTTGAAGTAGAAGAGTTATCAAAAACTTTACATCATTTCTTTGAGACTAGTATGATTTGGTCAAAATTTGAAGAAATTTCCCAAAGAAGTTCATATAATGCTACTATAAAAGATATTAGTGAAATAATTTCTGATTCTTCCTACAATGAAATATTTGATAAGGGAATTACTAATATTTCCTTCTATAANTCAGAAAATGAAATTTCTTGGATNATTGCAAAAAATATATACAGCAATGAGCGTAATAAAAAAATCAATTTGGATTCTAACTTTCTCAGTTCTTATTTTTTTAAAATTAATCATCCATTTCTTGTTATTTCCAATTCAAAAAAATTAATCGAATCTTTTAATTCTAACTATAGTAATTGCAATAAAAATTTAAATTTTAATGATATAAAAGACAAAATGAAATATTCTAGTAAAATGTCAAATATTTCTTGTTTTTTGGATGTGGAAAAATTCAATTATTTACTAAATACCTTTTTATATAAAGAAAACAGTTCCAATTTCTTTCAAAAAATAGCTTCCAAAAAATGGATTCAATTTGATATTGATTATGCTCCTAATGATATAAATATTGTTGGAATATCGAATTATGACTCATTAATTGCCTTACCTGTTCCATTATATTACTCATTCAATGATTGGATACCTAAAGATGTTGAACTTGTAGAAAAGAGAANGATAAAATATTTTACTGACTCTAATGAAAACAACATTTCAATAAAATCTTTGAAATTAAATTTTAGCGATGAAATTCTTGATAATAATCACGAATTATTAGTTCTTGAAATCCCATCTCCTGATTTATCATCTAAAGGNTTAGATCAATTTTTCTTATTGGATACTTTAGTTTATTCAAGTACTGGGAATAATTATCAAATTTTAGATACTGCAAAATTAAAACCCTTATTCCCCAAAATTATTTTTAAAAATAAACTAGGGTTTTTAAAAGATGAATATCTAATAATTTCCACTTTAGCTGCAAAAAATGAACTTGACATTAAAATTTCTCAGAAGAATTTAAAGGATTTGAAAAATTCCATTTTTAACTCAANGGAGAATCAAGAATTTGATCAATCCCATTCAGAGTTTTTATATCAATCTAGATCACAGTTAATAAATGGGTTTGAATTTTCAACTTACAGAGCAGATAGTATAATCTTTAATTTTTTTGAATCTATAGGTGGTGTGAGTTGGACCTTAAATAACTATGATAACAGGGTTCATCATGGAATTAAAATAAAAAAATATTTTCCTAAAAAAGTAGATAAAAAAATACTTTGGAAAACTCTTATCCCCAAACTAATTTGGGGTCCATATTCTCTTAATAATCATAGAACAGGAACTAGGGATATACTTGTTCAAGATGTAAATAATATTATTTACTTAATAAGTGCAGGAGGGAAAATAAAATGGAATAAACAAATAGANGATAAAATCATGGGAGAAGTTAGCCAGATAGATGCATATAAAAATAATAAATATCAAATGATTTTTAATACTAGTTCAAAATTACATATTATAGATATTCTTGGAAAAGAAATAGATGGATATCCTTTAGACTTTAGTTATTCAGCTACCAATTCTGTATCCATATTAGATTATGATAATAATAAAGATTACAGATTTCTTATTGCTGGGGATGATTATAAAATTCATAATTACAATGTTGAGGGCCTAGGAGTTTTAGGATGGACTTANCCAAAAGTGAAATCAAAAGTTGATAGACCTATTTTATATTTTGCAATAAATGGGCTAGATTATATTATGACCAAGGAGGAAAATGGAACTATTAAATTATTCAATAGACGAGGGGTTGAAAGATATAAAGTAAATAATAGAATAGGATTATCAAGCTCAGGGAATCTAGCCATTATGAAATCATTTATTATAGATTCTACTGCAATTGTTTTTCAAGACAGTTTAAATGGTATTTCAAAACTTACATTTGGAGCTGGGGTTAAAAAATTATTTAGTGAAAAGAATGATTCCAATAACACATTAAACCATTGGGAAGTTTACTCAAATGATGACTTAAAAAGAATTAATTATTGCCTTAAAACCAAAGAAAATCTTAAAATTATAGACCAAACTAACGAGGTTTTTGAATTTTCTTTTTACTATCCATATAACATATTACATGATAGTAAGTTAGGNAATTATCTAATTATTTTAAATGAAACGACCAATGAAATTCAACTAATTGACAGCAAGTATAATATTAATCCAAATCTATTTAGAGCTTCAAAAATGACATGTATTGATGATATTAATAATGACAATTCTAAAGAGTTGATAACCATTATCAATAACAATATATTAGTTTGTTATCAAATTCCTTCCATAAATTAATTAATCAAAATTAATACATTCAATTTACTAACTTATATTTGAGTTTATTTAGATTTATGGACTTCCAAAAAGATTTCCCAATTTTAAAAAGTAATGTAAATGGTAAGCCATTGATATATTTTGATAATGCTGCCACTTCCCAGAAACCTAAATATGTAATAAATTCGATAAATAACTATTATCAAAACTATAATTCAAATGTTCATCGAGGGGTACACGAATTAAGTCAAAAAGCTACTAATGTGTACGAAGGTTCAAGAGTTAAAATTCAAAACTTCATAGGGGCTAAAAGCTCTAAAGAAATTATTTTCACAAAAGGAACTACTGACGGTATTAATATTATTGCATCTTCTTGGGCTGAAACCCAGTTAAATCAGGGTGATGAAATAATTATAACNACCATGGAGCATCATAGCAATATAGTCCCATGGCAAATTTTATGTGAAAAAATAGGGGCTAAACTTATTATTTCTCCAATTAATAAAAAAGGGGAAATGATTATGAGTGAATTTAAAAGTCTAATATCAAATAAAACNAAATTAATTTCTATTTCGCATGTTTCAAATACTTTAGGGACTATCAATCCAGTTAAAGATATCGTAGAAATTGCAAAGGAAAATAATTGTAAAGTACTTATTGATGCTGCTCAGTCTATTCCACATTTCAAAGTAGATGTGTCTAAAATAGATTGTGATTTTTTAGTCTTTAGCGGGCATAAAATTTTTGCACCAACTGGAATAGGTGTTTTATATGTAAAAAATGATAGGTTTCAAGAAATGAAGCCTTACCAGGGCGGAGGAGACATGATCAAAGATGTTTCATTTGAGAAAACTACTTACAATGATCCTCCTCATAAATTTGAAGCAGGAACCCCTAATATTTCTGGTGTAGTTGGACTAGGTTCTGCAATTGACTATGTAAATAAAATTGGTATCGATAAAATTTCAAATCTTGAAAATGACTTATTACATTATGCCACTGAAAAGATAGAATCTATCAATAAGATTAAAATTTTTGGAAATGCTGAAAATAAGGCGAGTGTTATATCTTTTAATATCAACGGATTTCATCCTTTTGATATAGGAACCTTGTTGGACCAATTTGGAATTGCGATAAGAACAGGTCACCATTGCACACAACCTCTTATGAATTTCTATAATATACCTGGGACAGCAAGAATAAGTTTTGCATTTTACAATCAAAAAAAAGAGATTGATTATTTTATAGACTCTTTAAAAAAGGCAATTCTTATGTTAGGATAATCAAATTATAAATTTACAACTCAAAACTGCTGTATCATCCATTAAGTCCTGATCTCCTTTAAATTCTTCCAACTTTGAAAATATTTTTTGGACTTGCTCTTTCATGNTTAATTTAAGATTATTTTCTACAACTTTGATAAGATTATCAGTCTCAAATGCAGCTCCATTAGAATTTTCTAATTCTACTAATCCATCTGTATAACAAATCAAAATGGTATCTTCAGAAAGTTTTATTTTACTAATTTTTATTTTTGGAATTTCATCAAGCATTCCTAATCCTATACAGCCTTTATTTAAAAATATAGTTTCTTTTGAATTAACAAGTATTGGGTAATTATGACCTGCATTAACATACTGAAGCGTATTGTTTAATTTATTGTAATGACCAGCAAAAAATGTAATAAATTTTTCACCTTTTGCAGCATTATTAACATCATCATTTAAATTCTCAATTAGGTCTTTTAAACTAATATCTTCATAATTATATTTAATATTGGCCCTTAATTTTGCTTGAAAATTGGACATCAGTAATGCTGCTGAAGTTCCTTTGCCAGAAACATCAGCTATACAGAAGAAATATTCATTTTCGTTTAAAGACAAAAAATCATAGTAATCCCCTCCTACTAAGTGTTTTGACTCATATCTTGCAGCAACGTCTATTTTATTATCATTTGGTAGATTTGTAGGGAACAGAAGTTTTTGCATTTCGGCTGCCATTTCCATTTCCTTTTTATTAAGCTCTTGCTNAATAAGTTCTGCAGAAAATCTTTTATTTTCAATGGCCACTACAATGATACTGGCTAATGTTTGGATAAAAGGCATGTGTTTTATCCCAGGGCTTATTGCAATTAACTCATCTTCTAAGTCACCAATTAATAGAAATGCCAATGCAGTTTTTTTATGAAATATCGGGATTACAATATCAAAAGAATTGAGAGTTTCAATGGATGATGATTCAATAACTGTAATATCCTTAATATGCGTTAAATCTTTTTTTACATTAATTTTTTTATTCAATCCTCTTGCTCCAAAATGGAGGATACAGTTCCAGTTTAAACTGTCATTAGCATACAAAATTAATTTACTTATTCCCAACTGTTCTCTAAGGATATATTCAAATATTTTTAAAATATTTTCAATAGATAGATTATTATTAATTGCTTTAGTTATTTCAAGAAGAGAATTTAATTTGAATTCATTCAACTCTAATTTCTCATAATATTTTTTTGGCAATTCTTTTTCCATTAAAAGAGTATATTTTAAACACTATAGATGTATTGAATCATCTATTTTAAATGTAATTTACCAAACATATATGTATTTGTATCGTATTTATTGGGTATTTATTAAGTACAAATTGTGAGAAGTAAATAAAAGTAGTTACATTTGCCACCCTTAAATAAGTTAATTAAAAAAATATTAAGCATGTATGCGATTGTAGAGATAGCAGGACAACAGTTTAAAGTTGAAAAAGATCAAAAATATTTTGTTCATCAACTAGATGCCAAACCTGGTTCAAAAGTAACTTTTGAAAACGTACTTTTATTAGACGATAAGGGTAAAGTGTCAGTTGGCTCACCATCTGTTAGCGGAGTGAAGGTAACGGCTAAAATTGAGCAACACCTTTTGGGGGACAAAGTAATTGTTTTCAAAAAGAAAAGAAGAAAAGGATATGCTGTTAAGAATGGTCATAGACAAAGATTAACTGAAATAACAGTTCAAGAAATTGGTAAAAAGTCAGCGACTAAAAAAACTGCACCAAAAGCAGAAGTTAAAAAAACAGTAACCAAAAAAACTACTGCTCCAAAAGCGGAAACAAAAAAAGTAGTTGCTAAAAAAGCCCCAGCTAAAGCCAAAAAAGCTACATCGGCTAAATCAAAAAAAGAGAGTTAATTTTTCAAAATATTTATTATGGCACACAAAAAAGGAGCTGGTAGCTCAAATAACGGAAGAGAATCAGAATCGAAACGATTAGGAGTTAAGATTTTTGGTGGACAATTAGCTATAGCTGGAAATATTATTGTTAGGCAAAGAGGAACTAAACATAATCCTGGCGTTAATGTTGGAATAGGAAAAGATCATACTTTATTTGCATTAACTGATGGTGTTGTTGAATTTAGAAAAAAGGCTAAAAACAAGTCTTATGTTTCAATTACTCCCTTAGAAAAGTAGAGTTTTTAAATTTTTTTAAAAGCGCTTATTGAGCGCTTTTTTTTACCTTTTTCTTTCTGCTTTCATTTTGATATTTTTACAATAAATAACAAACTAAAATGTTACAAATTCAACAAATTAGGGCCGATAAAGATTCTATCATTGATCGTATTTTAAAAATCAGAAAATTAGATGTTACTAGTCAAGTAAATGAAATATTTGATCTGGATTTAAAAAAGCGGGAAACTCAAAAGACTTTAGATGATTTTTCATCAAAAATGAATATAATTTCTTCTCAAATAGGAGATTGTTTCAAAAATGGAGATGTTGACAAGGCCAATAATTTAAAGAAAGAAACTACAGACCTTAAAGATCAAATTAAAAGCTTAAAAAACACCTTTAACAGTCTTGATAATTTAATTAAAGAATTATTATACCAAATACCTAATCTACCTCATGATTTAGTTCCGCCTGGGAAAACTGATGAGGATAATCAAATTATTTATTCTGCAGAAACTAAAAATTTGATGAATTCTGACTTATTACCTCATTGGGATTTGTGCAGTAAATACAACCTGATTGATTTTGAACTTGGAGTTAAAATAACTGGTGCTGGATTCCCAGTTTACAAGGGAAAAGGAGCCATTCTTCAAAGAGCGTTAATTCAATTTTTTTTAAATGAAGCTAACCAAAATGGGTTTCAAGAACTGTTAGTTCCCCATCTTGTTAATGAAACATCTGGGTATGGAACAGGACAATTACCAGATAAAGAAGGTCAAATGTATCACGTGGAAAATGATGACTTGTATTTAATTCCTACATCTGAAGTTCCTATTACTAATATTTACAGAAACGATATTATTGAAGAAAATAATTTGCCAATTAAACACGTAGGATATACTCCATGTTTCAGAAGAGAGGCAGGCTCTTACGGAAAAGAAGTAAGAGGGCTCAATCGACTTCACCAATTCGACAAGGTAGAAATAGTTCAGATTACCCATCCTTCTGAGAGTTATAATACTTTGGATCAAATGGTAAATTATGTTGAAGGTCTAATTAAAAAACTTAATCTTCCTTACCGAAAATTAAGACTATGTGGTGGAGATTTAGGCTTCACATCTGCTTTAACCTATGATTTAGAAACTTACTCAGTTGGTCAAAATAAATGGTTAGAAGTAAGTTCTATCTCTAACTTTGAAACATTTCAATCAAATAGATTAAAGTTAAGATATAGAGATAAAAATAGAAATTTGCAATTAGCACACACTTTAAATGGAAGTGCTTTAGCACTTCCAAGAATTATGGCATCACTATTGGAAATTAATCAATTTCAAGATGGAATTCATATTCCTGAAGTTTTAAAACCCTATACAGGCTTTGAAAAAATATAAGATTTCAATGACTAAAATAATTTATATTTTCACATTTTTAATACTGTTTAGTTGTGTAAATGATAAAGAGAATAAAATAAATACTTTACAAGTTAAATTACATAATCTTACTCAGAATTCATTAGAAATGAATCCTCAAAAAGTAGTTGATGCTTATCAAGGTTTCAAAGAAAATTTAATTCTTGTAAGAGATTGTGTAGATACTTTAGAAAATGAGTTTGCCCAAAGGATGAATAATTATAAGGGACTAAAAAAAGCTTGTCCTCAATTTTTAAGAACTTATGAATTAACCAAAAGGGATTTAGAATCTCAATCTATTCAAATTCAAAATTTTAAACAAGACATTAATAATAAATTAATTCCTACAGATTCTGTATTTTATTATTTAGAGTTAGAAGAAAATAACGTTCAAAAAATTGCAGATAATGTTATCAATCTAATAGATCTATATGAATTTATAAATGCTGTAAATGATAGTTTATACGAACCTATAAAAAAATATGCTGAAAATATTTGCTCTAATAAAGAGGTCTAAATATCTTTTTATAATATCATTTTTATTTTGGAATTTCTCCTATGGGCAGATCACAAAAATTGATTTGCAATTGGCACATAAATATTATTTAGACGCAGACTACGAAAAAGCCATGCTATACTATGAAAAGATATCTCAGGAAGATAAATATTTAGATAAAATCTATAAAAATTATAAGGCTACATTAATAGAACTATTTAAGTATAGAGAGGCCGAAAAGTTATGTAAAGATCAAATAAAATCTCAGCCTTTAAAATTACATTTTTTAGTTGATTTAGGTATTATATATGAATTAGATGATAAACCAGCTAAAAAACTACAACTTTTTGATAAAGCAATTGCACAAATTAAAAGTAACACCACACATAGTGCAGCTTCAGACTTAGGAATAGCTTTTGAAAAGGTAGGAGCTGTAGATAGAGCTTTAGAAACATATTTAAAGTTTGAAAAAATTAGTCCTAGAAATATATTATCATTTCATTCTAAGATTGCTATGATATATAATAGACAAGGGAAGACTCATGAAATGATTAACACCTTTTTTGAAATGCTTTTATTAAATGAGAGATTTCTTAGTTCTGTTCAAAATGGCTTAGTTAATAGTATAGATTTTGAAACACAATATAAAGAGAAAGAAATACTAAGAAAAGCCATAATTCAAAATATACAAACCAATCCAAATAAAATAGTTTTTGTTGAACTACTAGCTTGGTATTATATGCTCAATAATGATTATGAAAATGCATATATCCAAATTAAGTCAATAGACAAGAAGCTTAACTCAAATGGCCAAAAAGTTCTTGAATTAGGAAATACAGCTTTAAATAATAAAGATTTTAATATTGCAATTAAATGCTTTGACTATATTATTAAAAATAGTTCATCGTTAGAAATTAAGTTTGAAGCTAAAAACAAAAGACTTATAACCTTTAAAACAAAATTACTTAATGGTTCTAAAATTATTAAAGAAGAATTAGAAGAATTAAAAGCCAATTATTTGCTTGCGCTATCCCAATTAAATAATAATAGAAATGTTTATAATAACAGCCTAAGAAAGTACCAATTAATGGTTGATCTTTCGGAGATTGAAGCCTATTTTTTAAAAGATATTAATTCAGCAAAGAACCATCTAAAAAATGCCATGAGTTTAACAAATATAAAAGCTAAGCAGAAAGCTGAAGCTAAACTTAAATTGGCAGATATTATTGTTTTAGAAAATAATATTTGGGAGGCTTCTCTTATGTATATGCAAATTGAAAAAGAATTTAAAAATGATCCATTAGGTCATCTTGCAAAATTTAAAAATGCTCAAGTTTATTACTTTTCTGGTGAATATGATTGGTGTCAAGCGCAACTAGATGTTCTCAAAGCGTCAACATCTAAATTAATCGCAAATGACGCTTTAGAACTTTCGGTTTTAATTGCTGATAACTATAATATGGATACATCTGAGACAGCAATGAAATTATTTTCTTATGCTGACATGCTTTCTGCCCAACAGCAATACAAAGAAGCAATAATATTATATGATTCAGTTTTAAATAATTTTAAAAACCATACTTTAAATGATGAAATTATTTTTAGAAAGGCAAAAATTAAATTAAAACAACATCTTTACAATGAAGCTATTAAACATCTAGAAAATTTAGAGATTAATTATCCTAATTCCATATTATTAGATAACTCTTTATATTTAATGGGTTGCATTTACCAAGAAAATATAAAGAATTTAGACTTAGCAAAAAAATATTTTAAAACGCTTCTCTTTAATCATCCAGGAAGTCTATATATAACAGATTCTAGAAAAAGATTTAGAAAAATAGCAGGAAATACTAATGCTGAAATACAAAAAAATTCTTAATGATACTTTATAATGTCACAGTTAGTATAGATTATGATATCCATAAAAGTTGGCTTAAATGGATGAAAGAAATACATATTCCAAATGTTTTGGCAACCGGATTATTTATAGAAAATAAGATTGCAAAAATACATGCTGAAGAAGAAGGAGGTATTTCTTATAGTATTCAATACTTATTAAACTCATGGGATGATTATAATTTATATCAAAATAAATTTGCATCTGATCTTCAAAAAGAATATCAATTAAAATATGCTAATAAAAGCGTTGCTTTCAGAACAGTTCTAGAAGTAATTCATGTTGCAACCCCTTAGCTTTCATGCACTTAAATACCTCTCCTTTACAAGAGCTTGATCTTTCATTTTATGGAATTGATAATAAGGTTTATGTTAAAAGAGATGATTTAATTCATCATATTATTTCAGGAAATAAATGGAGAAAATTAAAATATAATCTACTTCATTTTAATACATTGAATAAAAAAGGCATTATCACAATGGGAGGTGCCTATTCAAATCATATTCTTGCACTATCTTATTTATGTAAGGCATATTCAATTCCTTGCGTACTGATGGTAAGAGGAGAAAAAGCTCATCCATTAAATGATATTTTAAGCAAATGTGTTTCTTACAATGCATCTATAAAGTATTTGTCAAGAGATCACTACAGAGATAATAGTTGGATAAAAAATTTTATATCAAGCAACTACAATGATTATTTTTTCATTCCAGAGGGAGGTGCAAACTACTATGGAATCTATGGATGTCAAAAAATAACAGACGAAATCAAGATTCCCTTTGACTATATATTTTGTGAGGTAGGTACAGGTGCTACTTTTTCTGGAATAGTATCTTCTTTAAATAAAGATCAAAATTGTTTTGGAACAGTAATTCTTAAAGGAGCTGAAAAAATCAATATTAATATTTCAAATTTTTTTAATCTTCAAATGAAAAAGAAATTAAATAAACAGTTTATTCTTTCTCATAACTATCATTTTGGGGGATATGCAAAAAATAATGATAAACTCATTAGGTTTATAAAAGAATTTTATAAAGTTACTGGGATTAAAACAGACCCTATTTATTCAGGAAAATTATTTTACAGTTTGATTGATCAATTAAGAACTAATAGTATTTTTAGAAATAAAACAATAATAGCCTTACATTCAGGGGGAGTTTCTGGAATTAAAGGGTTTGAGAAAAGGTACAAAATAAAAATATTTAATTAGCCATTTCGCTCATGAATTTTATTTTCATTAATCTAAGTTCTTCTTCGCTATAATCCCCTTCAAATTCATCAAATGCATCTTTAATATTATCTGTTTCTGCATCTTCTAGAAAGTAATCGTAAATTTCTTTTTGTGATTCCTCATCTATAATGTTATTTAAATGATAATCAATGTTAATTTTCGTTCCGGAAGCCACAATATTTTCGATTTCACTAATTAACTCTTCTATTTTTTTATTTTGACTTTTAGCAATATCTTCAAGTGGTAATTTTCTATCAATATTGGTGATAATATTTACTTTTTTACCACTTTTATTAACAATACTTTTCACCACAAAATCTTGAACACGTTCAATATTATTTTCTTCAACATATTTTTTAATTAAATCTAAAAAAGGTAGGCCATATCTTTGAGCTTTACCACTTCCAACGCCTGTTATATTTTGAAGCTCTTCTAGATTTATTGGATATTGCATAGTCATTTCTTCAATTGATGGATCTTGAAAAATAACGAAAGGTGGAATATTTTTCTTTACAGCAATACTTTTTCTTAAGTCCTTTAACATTTTAAATAATTTTTCATCTAAGGCACCACCACCACCTTTCTGATTTAGAATTATATCCAAATCGTCCGTATCGCTAAAGTCATGTTCTTTTATAAGCATAAAACTATGTGGTGAGGCAATGTAATCATCTCCTTTTTCAGTGACTGAAAGGGTTCCATATGATTCGACTTCTTTTTTGATTAAGCCTTGCACAACAATTTGTCTAAAAACAGCGTGCCAAAAATGTTCATCCTCATCAGCACCTTTATTAAAAAATGGGGAATCAATTCCTTTGTAAGTAGTAATTTCTCCTGTTTTCTTGCCTGTCAAAAGGTGAGTAAAATATTTTACTTTGTGTTTCCCTTGTATGGACTTAACGCATTCTAATGCTAGTTGTACATATTTTTTCCCTTCAATTTTTTCTTTAGGATTTTGAGAATTATCACACATATTTGCTCCAGGGC
>NYYE01000016.1 GCA_002686655.1 Crocinitomicaceae bacterium
ACGGATTTTGTTGCTTCAAACACACTAGGTGATATAATGAATTCATCTAACGATCCTAGAAGAGCTATGTATTTTAGAAATCTTGATGCTACAGGTGCAATTATTGGAAATCCTCACGGAGCCGGTGGAGCATATCCAGACCATTCTCAACCTGGGAATATGTTAGAAGACCCTACACATCCTGGTGTATTACTTTCTTACGCTGAAGTATGTTTTCATTTAGCAGATGCTGCTAATAGGGGATGGAACGTAGGCGGTGATGCTGCTACGCATTATGCTAATGGTGTTTCCGCTTCAATATTACAATGGGGAGGAGATCAAGCTGCAGCAGATGCATATCTATTAGAATCTGATGTTGCTTGGGACGCTTCAATGGCTAATCAAAGAATAGGAACTCAGAAATGGATTGCTATGTTTGATCAAGGTATTGAGGCTTGGTGTACTTGGAAAATGTATGATCATCCAACCATGAATACTGCAGCAGCAGCAGGAACTACCCCACCTACTAGATATAACTATAGCGTAGATGAAACCCAGACAAATGGTCCGAACGTTTCTGCAGCTAATGGCGGAGTTGCTGATGATGTATTTAACAAAGTTTTTTGGGATGTAAACTAAACTTTATTAATCTTTAAATTTTCATAAAAGCCCCTTTTGGGGCTTTTTTTTATGTCTTATCTTTAAAAACGAATCGAATAGTGGACCTGCTTCTTTGTTGGATTAAAATTTCTTTAGATTTTAAAAAGTCTGGAATATCTAAACTATTATAATGTCTTATGGTAAGAAGGTCTACCTTTTCATTGTATTTTACTTTATAATTTTTTTGTAACCCCTTTATTAGGAGAGGTAATTTAAAGGGGCTAATTATTCCACAAACTGAAAAACTTAATGCAGAGTTTTGCATTAGATGAACTTTATAACCTGAGTAAGAAAAAATTGAAAAAATTTCGCTGATATGCTCCTCAAAAACAAATGAATAATCTTTAGTAGTAATAGAAAGTAAAAATTGATTAGGCTTATATATTAGTGAAGGTATTTCACGATCATCTAACCCACTTTCACTTATCAAACTCCCTTTATTAGACGGAACTAAAAAAGACTTTATACGAAGATTAATTTTTTTATTTTGAAGTGGTTTTACGGTATTTGGATGTATTACTGAAGCACCTAAATAAGAGAGTTCAATAGCTTCTTTGTATGAAATATTTTTAAGCACTTTTGTATTATCAAACCATTTGGGATCTGCATTTAAAAGCCCATCTACATCTTTCCAAATTACGACTTCATCCACAGCTAAACAAGTTCCAATTATTGAAGCAGTAAAATCACTACCCTCTCTACCCAACGTAGTGGTAAGCCCATCAGAATTGGAACTTATAAAGCCTTGAGTAACATAAAGCTTTTTTTTATTGATAGTTTGATTTACTATTTCATTTGTCTTTTCCCAATCTACGTCTGATTCTATGAAATTTAATTTTGTCTTTATTATTTTCCTGGCGTCTACCCAATTGTTTAAATAACCCTCTCTATTTAAATATGACGAAATAATAAGAGTTGACCAAAGCTCTCCATAGGATACAATTTTAGAATAACTTAGGTTATTATTTTTTTTATTATTACTTAAAAAGCTTTTTAATTCATTGCTTAAAGAGTTAAATTGGACTACAAAATCGTCATCTTTATTTAGCACAAGATTATTTATAATATCATAATGAAAATCAATACACTTATTCGTTTTTTGAATAGCAGAATCCACATCATCGTTTAGATAACTCTTCCAAATTTCTTCTAGTTGATTAGTAGTCTTATCTATTGCTGATACTACAATTACGGTCAAGCCCTCTTTGTGTAGAGAAACTATTTCTTTAAGATTAATTATTGCATCAGAATTTTTTACNGATGCTCCACCAAATTTGAATATTCTAGTCAATTTATATTTTTAAAAATACATTAAAGCTAATACTTAATGGGATTAAAAAAAATTTATTATTTATTATATAATTCACCATTTTATGATGTGTCAGCAAACTGCTTTCAAAACTTTTTTTTAACTATTTGATAGCCTCTTTCTCTTATAAATGATACGAATTCAAGATAATTATTAGAATTAATATTATTTGTCTCAATAAAAAAATCTTTAAAAAGCTGTTGTGAGTCATCTATTTTTTTCAGCTCAGGAACAACATAAAAATTGTCCTTTGTTTGTCTAATCTCATTTAAGGTTCTTTTTTTTGGGGTANTCATTTAATAATATTTTATAATTTTTCAAAAGATAGTGTATTTAAAACACTAAGGCAAGTGATTTATTTTTTTAAAATTTAATAATACGGTTTCAGTTGCTTTAGTATCTTAGAGATATATTAAATTTAGTTTCATTTTATTTTATTTATGAAGAATGTCACAGTTGGTGAGTTTATAGTTGAGTCACAAAATAATTTTCCTGGATCCACTGGAGAACTTTCTAAAATACTTAGCGCCGTTAAGTTAGCTTCTAAAATATTGAGTCACCAAATTAATAAAGCTGGTTTAGCCAAAGAAATATTAGGATCAGCTGGGAGAGAAAATATTCAAGGAGAAGAGCAACAGAAATTAGATGTCCTAGCCAACGATACTTTTATAAATGCTCTTTCTGCTAGGGGTGTAATATGTGGCGTTGCCTCTGAAGAGAATGATTCATTTATAGCCTTTAATGACAATGTTAACAATGATGCAAAATATATAGTATTGATAGATCCATTAGATGGNTCTTCAAATATTGATGTAAATGTTTCCGTAGGAACTATATTTAGTGTTTATAAACGTCAAACAAAAAAAGGTTTCCCTGTAGACATGAAAGACTTTTTGCAGCCCGGAACTAACCAAGTTGCTTCTGGATATATTATTTATGGTTCTTCTACCATGCTTGTCTATACAACAGGAAGAGGGGTAAATGGATTTACTTTTGATCCAAGTATTGGAGTTTTTTTTCTTTCCCATCCCAATATGCAAATCCCCAATAATGGAAGCATATATTCAGTAAATGAAGGTAATTTATTACAATTCAAAAAAGCAGTAAGAAATTATATATCCTACTGCCAGTCTGAAGACGAAGTAGCCAATAAAAAAGNTTATAGTTCAAGATATATTGGCTCTCTAGTTGCAGATTTTCATAGAAATTTAATTAAAGGTGGAATTTATATGTATCCTTCAACTATAGCCAATCCTAATGGTAAATTGAGATTAACTTATGAATGTGCTCCTCTTGCTTTTTTGATAGAACAGGCTGGTGGNAGAGCAATTTCAGAANATCAGAGAATAATGGATATTTCTCCCAATGAACTTCATCAAAGAGTTCCATTTTTCGTTGGGTCTAAAAAAATGATTGACCAATTAGAAGAAATTTTAGCAAGTGAGTAAGAATGAAATAAAAAGAAGTATATCCTCATCCAATACTTTTTCTAAAATTCTCAAATCTTGGTCTCCAGAAAAAGGAATATCATTAAAAAATATTTCAGGGTCATATATTTCTTTTTTAAGCCACTGTATAATTCATCAAAAAAATGGAAATCATCTATTTATTCTTCCTGATAAAGAGCAGGCACTATATTTTTTTAATGATTTAGAAAATTTATTTAACAATGAGAGAGGAGTAACATTACTTTTTTATCCTGCTTCCTATAGACGGCCGTATCAGATTATGGACTCTGACCCCACTAGTATTTTACAAAGAACAGAAGCTATTGATTCCTTAGATAAACATAGAAAAACACTTTTGGTTATCACTTATCCAGAGGCAATTATTGAAAAAGTAATAACTAAAAAAAATCTCCAGAAAAATATAATTTCTATTGCAGTTGGAGAGGAATTAGAATTAGATTTAATTAACGAGCTACTTATAGAATTAGATTTCGAAAAAGTAGACTATGTTTATGAGCCTGGACAGTTTGCGGTGAGAGGAGGAATTGTTGATGTTTTTTCTTATAACAACGAATTTCCCTATAGAATAGAGCTTTTTGGAGATGAAATAGAATCAATAAGAGAGTTTGACCCTACCAATCAACTTTCTAACACTACTTTAAATAAAATAAAAATTGTTCCAAACATTAATAATCCTAAACTGACTTTAAATAAAGTATCTTTTTTAGATCATTTTCCTAAAAACACTATTATTTGGGGAAAGGATTTTGAGATTGCTCAAAAAAGAATGGAACAAGGTTTTGAAATTTCCAATAAAGTTTATGATAAAATAAGTGACAAAAGTAGCGTTCCTATGCCTATTGAAATGTATTTATCTCCACAAGAATTCTTATTAAAAATACAAAAGTATTCCACCATCGAATGGAACCGAATTATAGACTCAAAAGAAAAAATTAAAATAGATGCTAATACATTAGAACAACCAAAATTCAATAAAAACTTTGATTTATTAGTAACTAAGCTAGAAGAATGGANAAACAATGATTATTCAATATACATATGCTCTGATCAAGAGTCTCAGCTAAANAGACTAAGGTCTATTTTTATAGAACTTGAAAAAGATGCTCTATGTAGTTTTGTGCCAATAGGGATTCATCAAGGATTTATAGATNACAATGAAAAATTAGTGGTCTTTACAGATCATCAAATATTTGAAAGATATCACAGATTTAACTCACGAAAAAGTATTTCAAAATCTAAAGAAACTTTTACGCTTAAAGAAATATATGACTTACAGAAAGGAGATTTTGTTGTTCATATAGANTATGGAATAGGAGAGTTTTCTGGTTTAGAAAAAATAGATGCTCAAGGGAAAGAACAAGAAGCAATAAGACTAATATATAAGGGTGGGGATATTCTCTATGTAAGTATTCACTCCCTACACAGAATTAGTAAATTTTCAGGCAAAGATGGCACTAAACCTACTTTAAACAAATTAGGATCTCCAGCATGGTCTTTAGCAAAACAAAAAGCAAAGAAAAAAATAAAAGAAGTGGCCTTTGACTTAATTCAGCTTTACGCTAAAAGAAAAGTCCAAAAGGGTTTTGAATTTCAGCCAGACACTTATCTTCAAAATGAATTGGAAGCTTCTTTTATATATGAAGATACACCAGATCAATTATCTTCNACTGCGGCAGTTAAGTTAGATATGGAACAGCCAACACCCATGGATAGACTTGTTTGTGGGGATGTTGGTTTTGGAAAAACTGAGGTTGCTATTAGAGCAGCCTTTAAAGCAGTTGCAGATAGTAAACAAGTGGCAATTCTTGTTCCAACAACAGTACTAGCTTTTCAGCATTTTAAAACCTTTTCGGAAAGACTTAATGAATTTCCTTGTTCTGTAGATTATATAAACAGATTTAAGACATCAAAAAGTATAAAATCCACATTAGAAAAAGTTAAATCTGGTAAAATTGATATTTTAATAGGAACCCATAGGTTAATTGGGAAAGATGTGATATTTAAAGATTTAGGATTACTAATTATTGATGAAGAACAAAAATTTGGNGTTGGAGTAAAAGACCAACTAAAAAATATGAAAGTTAATGTTGACACACTAACCCTAACAGCTACTCCAATCCCAAGAACATTACAATTTAGCTTGATGAATGCTAGAGATTTATCAATTATAAATACTCCTCCTCAAAATAGATTTCCTGTTGAAACCATTGTACAAAGCTTTTCGGAAGAAACAATAGGGCAAGCAATAAATTACGAGCTGCAAAGAGAAGGCCAAGTATTTTTTGTTCATAATAGAGTTCAAAATATTAATGAAATAGGAGCTATGATTTCTAGAGTATGCCCTAATGCTAGAATTGCTATTGGACATGGGCAAATGGAAGGTAAAAAATTAGAAGCTATTATATTAGATTTTATGGATGGACTATATGATGTTTTAGTGGCAACAACTATTATCGAATCTGGTATAGATATACCTAATGCTAATACTATAATAATTAATAATGCTAATCATTTTGGGCTTTCTGATTTGCATCAACTAAGAGGNAGAGTAGGTAGGTCAAACAAAAAAGCATTTGCTTACTTATTTACACCACCCCCCCAACATTTATCTTCTGAAGCAAGAAAAAGATTACATGCTATAGAACAGTTTTCAGATTTAGGAAGTGGATTCAATATTGCAATGAGAGATTTAGATATTCGTGGTGCAGGAGATTTACTAGGNGCTAACCAAAGTGGATTTATAAATGACATAGGATTTGACACCTACCAAAAAATTCTCGACGAAGCTATTTTAGAGTTGAAAGAAAATGAGTTTAAAGCTACTTTTTCAAAAGAGTTAGAAAATAGAAGTTTTGTTAATGAATGCATATTAGAAACTGACTTATCTCTTGTTATTCCTGATGATTATGTTAATGAAATTAACGAAAGATTAAATTTATATAAGAGATTAGACCAAATGTCTTTTAAAGAGGCACAACAGTCTTTTATAAAAGAACTTAAAGATAGATTTGGCGAAATACCTTTAGAGACTGTAGAACTTATCGAGACCTTAAAATTGAGAGAAATAGCTAAAAAAATAGGCTTTGAAAAATTAATTATCAAACAAGGAAAAATGGTGGGGAAATTTACAACTACTCATCCAAGCTATTTTGAGTCTGATACTTTTACTCAGATACTTAGCTATATTCAGAAAAATAAAAGTGGAGTTTCTCTAAAAGAGAAAAATCAAAAACTTATGATGACTTTTGAAAATATAAAAAGTATAAACGATGCCAACATTATAGTATCTGAAATNCTAGACTAAGATAGAACCTCAAAGTCATCCATAAATTTTGTAGTGAAATCACCACTTAAAAACTTTTCATTTTCTAGAAGTTGCTGATGAAAAGGGATGGTAGTTTTAATACCCTCAATAATATACTCATCTAGAGCACGTTTCATTTTTTGTATGGCCTCTTCTCTGGTCTGTGCCACTGTAATTAATTTTGATATCATAGAATCATAGTACGGCGGAATCATATAATTAGCATATACATGTGTATCTATTCTAATCCCATGCCCTCCGGGAGAGTGATAGTTAGTGATTTTACCAGGTGAAGGAATAAAGTCTTTATGAGGGTCTTCTGCATTAATTCGACATTGAATAGAATGCATTTCGGGGAAGTAATCTTTTCCGGAAATTTTATGGCCTGAAGCAATTTTAATTTGTTCTTTAATTAAGTCGTAATTAATAACTTCTTCTGTTATGGTATGCTCTACTTGAATCCTAGTATTCATTTCCATAAAGTAAAAATTACGATATTTATCAACTAAAAACTCCACTGTTCCTACTCCTTCATACTTTACTGCTTTTGCAGCTTTTTTTGCAGCCTCGCCCATTTTTTTTCTTAAGGCATTAGTCATAAATGGTGATGGTGTTTCTTCGACTAACTTTTGATGTCTTCTTTGAATAGAACAATCCCTTTCAGATAAATGACAAACTTTACCGAATTGGTCTGCAGCAATTTGAATTTCTATGTGTCTAGGCTCTTCAATAAATTTCTCCATGTACATACCATTGTTACCAAATGCTGCCGCCGCTTCTGTTCTTGCAGATTCCCACCCTTCTTCGAGCTCCTTNTCATCCCAGCACAATCTCATTCCTTTACCACCACCACCAGCAGTTGCTTTCAGCATTACAGGATATTTGATTTTTTTGGCAATACTTTTAGCTTCTTTAAAATCTGCAATTAGACCAACAGAACCAGGAATGGTAGGAACTTTTGCTTTTTTCATGGTCTCTTTTGCAGAAGCCTTATCTCCCATAGAATCAATTTGTTCAGGAAGTGCACCAATAAATTTTATTTCATGTTCTTGACAAATTCTTGAAAAATTAGAATTTTCTGAAAGAAATCCATAACCAGGATGAATAGCATCTGCATTAGTAATTTCAGCNGCTGCAATAATATTAGGAATTTTTAAATAGGANTCTGAACTAGATGGAGGGCCAACACAAACTGCTTCGTCAGCAAATTTAACGTGTAAACTATCCTTATCAGCAGTAGAATAAACAGCAACTGTTTTAATTCCCATCTCTTTACAAGTTCTTATTACACGTAATGCAATTTCCCCTCTATTGGCAACTAGAATTTTTTTAAACATACTTAGAATTTTCTTTGATTATGAAGGGTCTANAAGAAAAAGAGGCTGATCAAACTCAATCGGAGTTATGTCGTCTGCTAGTACCTTAACTATTTTTCCAGAAATTTCAGATTCTATTTCATTAAACAATTTCATAGCTTCAATGATACAAAGCTTATCACCTGGCTTAATTNCTGACCCAACTTCAACAAAAGGTGGTTTGTCAGGGGAAGGGGACCTATAAAAAGTACCTATCATCTGTGCTTTTATAGTAACAAGGTTATCGTTTTCTTTTTTCTCAGCTTCCTCTGTTTTCTTCTCAACCGGAGCAGTTGGCTCTGCTATAATTTGTGGTTGAGCAATAGGTGGAGGGATGGCACCTACAGGACTNATTTGCTGAACAATTTTAGTTTCTTCTTTAAAATTAGTTTTCTTTTTAGCCATATAATCTGACTTGATAACAATTTTAAAATCTTTTTTTTCAATTTCTACTTCGTTNACTCCTGCTTTTGCAACGAATTTTATTAAATCTTGAATCTCATTAACGTTCATATATATGAATTAAATATTATGTAAATCTAAAATAAAAATGATTTAATTAACTACAAAGACTTTAATATGCCCATTTTAAATAAACACTTCCCCATGTGAAGCCNCCCCCAAATGCTGCTAAAATAATATTATCACCTTTTTTCAACTTGCTTTCCCACTCCCAAAGACATAGTGGAATAGTTCCGGAGGTAGTATTTCCATATTTTTCAATATTTATCATCACTTTGTCACTAGTAAGATCCATCCTATTAGCAGTAGCATCTATGATTCTTAAATTTGCTTGGTGAGGAACTAACCAATCAACATCATCTCCANTAAGGTTATTTCTTTTCATGATTTCAGCTGATACGTCTGCCATATTTGTCACAGCAAATTTAAAAACTGATCTGCCCTCTTGATAAATAAATGTATCAGGATGTTCTACATTGTCTTTGTTAATGGGAAAAGCAGAACCTCCATTTTTTTGAATTAATAAATCTCTTCCTGACCCATCAACTTTTAAAATAGAATCTATAACACCAAGTCCTTCATCATTAGGTTCTAATAAAACACCTGCACATCCATCTCCAAAAATAATACAGGTATTTCGATCTTTATAACTTACTATAGAAGACATTATATCGCCTCCAATAACAATAACTTTTTTATATTTTCCAGCTTCAATAAACTGTTGCCCAGTTACAAGCGTGTAAATAAAACCAGAACAAGCAGCACTGAGGTCAAAACCCCAAGCATTGGTAGCGCCACTTTTATCACAAATTATATTAGAAGTACTAGGAAACCTATGGTCACCTGTAACAGTTCCAACAATAATCATGTCAATTTCTAGAGGAGAGATACCTCTTTTGTTACATATTTCTTTCACTACTTCACTTCCCATATCTGAAAGTGTTTCCCCATCTGAAACAATTCTTCTCTCTTTAATTCCAGTTCTCGTAGTAATCCACTCGTCATTTGTGTCTACCATTTTTTCTAAATCCTTGTTTGAAAGGATTTTTTCAGGAACGACACCATGTACACATGTTATCGCTGCATTTATTTTGCTCATTTAAAGGCTCTTTTTATTNTAGATTTAAGGTTGGAATTAATTAGGTCTTTTCCTAACAAAATCATNTTTTTTATNGCATTTTCNTTACTAATCCCGTGTCCAATTAAAACATTTCCNTCAACACCAAGNACNGGTGTNCCACCATANATNTCATAATTNAACCTGTCNAAATANTCNTCTTTNATATTTTTNTGATTAATTAAAGAATAAAAAGATTCNGCTAANTTNANNACNACATTTCCNGTAAANCCATCACAGACNATAACATCTGCTTTNTCATTNAAAAGATCNCTTCCNTCNACATTTCCNANAAAATTAATATCATCNTTNTCTTCNAATANNTGNTANGTNGNNTGGGTTANTAANTTTCCTTTNCCTTTTTCNTCNCCAATATTTANAAGACCNACTTTTGGNTTTTNNATATTNTAAANATTNTCNGCAAANANACTTCCNAAAATNGCAAATTGAAATANNACATCAGGCTTGCAGTCTGCGTTCACCCCAACATCTAAAATTAAGCCTACTCCACCATTTTCTTTTGGTAAAATAGAGGTAATTCCTGGCCTTATAACACCTTTTACAGGGCCAATGGAAAAAATGCTACCAACAAGCATTGCCCCTGAGTTACCAGAACTTGAAAAGACATCAATTTCTTTATTTTTTAAAGCTTGAAAGCCAACTGAAATACTATTATTTGGTTTTTTTCTTAAAGCTTTAGTTGCGTGCTCATTCATATCAATAACTTCATTAGCATGAATGAAGTCAAAGACAGAAGAATCAATTTTATTCAATGAAAACCAATGATTAGCTAATTTAGTATCCCCAACTAAAACAATTTTTTCGTTACTATCGAGTTCTTTATAGGCTAGATAAGCTCCCAATAAGTTTGCTTCAGGAGCATTGTCGCCACCCATTATATCTAATCCAATTCTCAAAAGAGGATAATTAAGCTAAAGCTTCTTTTTCCATAACAACTTTACCTTTGTAGTAAAGCTTTCCTTCAGACCAATGAGCTCTGTGGTATAAATGAGTTTCCCCAGTTGTTGGGCAAGTAGCCAATTGTTGGGAAGAAGCCTTATAATGAGTTCTTCTCTTATCTCTTCTTGTTTTGGACTGTTTTCGTTTAGGATGTGCCATAACTTTATTTTTTAATATTTTTATTTATCGTTTTTTAAATCTTTTAACTTACTCCACCTATCGTCAAATTTAACGTTATCAGACTTACTTGAGTACTTATTCATAAGAGTTAATTGCTTGGAATCACATAAATTATTACCGTGAATTACCCTCCTAGGGAAGTTTAATAAAAAGTGCTCATAAAATGGTTGAGCAATATTATATTCATAACTTTCATATGGTAAATAAACAACATCATCTTTAATAACTTGCTCAACATCATGGCCAAATTTTAGAATACTACTAAAGTTGCTTTTAATATCAACTGAAACGCTGTCTAAACATCTATCACATGCTGTAAATGTAATTCCTTGATAATGAAACTGTAAGTCCATTAAATTATTTTCTTTTCTAAAATCAAGCTGCAATACTAAATCACAACCTTCATAAACAGAATAATTAAAAGCTTCAAAGAACGATTTGTTTATTTCAAAGTTAAATACATTAGATCCAAGTTTTAAACTTGAAAATGGAATACAAAATTCATCTAATTTTTTCATTCCTTGAAATAGTTTGCGAATTTAAGTATAATGACCTAAAGAAAAAAACTTTATTGGAAATTGATGAATTTTTCGGGATCAATTGGATACCCATTGTGCCAAAGTTCAAAATGTAAATGCGGTCCTGTAGAATGTTCACCACTATTACCTACAATTGAAATAGGTTCCCCGGCATCTACATAATCACCAATTTTTTTTAGTACTTCTGAGTTGTGTTTATATATGGAAAGTAGATTGTTTTTATGTTGAATATGAACGACGTGACCATCAGTAGGAGTCCAATTTTGATAGACTATAGTCCCTTTTAGTATTGCAACAACAGCTTCATTTTTTGGAGCTATTACATCAACTCCAAAGTGTCCAGCAGAAATATTCATTTTATTGGTTAGTTCTCCAACTATTGGAGGAAATAACAATAGTTCAGGTAAAACATCTTTAGTTAGAGCTCCACCAGTTATAACATCAATATCATATTTCTCTCTTTTATCTACCTTTTCTCTAATTGTTTTTTCAGATTCAGAAACAACTTGATCGTTATTTATATTTTGAGACTTAAAAACTTTTATAAGGGTATCTCTATTATTTGGAGTTCCTCCATTGACAATTTTTTGAAAATTATTTAAAAATTGCTCTTCTTTAGTTGTCTTAATTAATAGTTCATTGAGTTTTTGGTCTAGTTTAATATTTTTATCAATAAGTTCTTTTTGTGCCGTAGGATTTGGATATCCGGAAATAAATGTTTTTAAAGATGTATACGAAATAAGTAAGAAAATTGTTATTGAAAAAACAATAATTCCAAATAAAAAAAGTATGAAAATAGTGAATTTAGAGGTAGTAAAATTTCTTTTTTCTTCAAAACTTTCCTCATCTAATACAACAACTCTTCTTTTTTCTTGAAGATTATTTATCCAATTTTTAAAACCAGATTCTGCTTTTTTAGAATTCGACATTTTTCTAACTTATTATCACAAATATCTCAAAATATATTTACTCATTAATTAAAAATTTTAATAATCAATAAGGACCATACAATAAGTTGTACGTATTGTGGTTAATATTGCATACTTTAATTGACAATGAAAGCATTAAAATTTTTTGTTTTAATTTTTATTATAACTGGACTATCACAATGTTCAACTGAGAAAAACTCTATAATCCATAGGGGGTTTCACAACCTTCATGCAAAATATAATGGATTTTTTAACGCTAATGAAATTATTAAGCTCACCTACAATGATTTTTTGAAATCTAGAAAAGAAGATTATAACTCCATTTTACCTGTATTTCCCCTGCCAAGTGAAGAGCAATCAAAAAACTGGTATGCACCAATGGATACAGCATACCGAAAGTGTGAATTAGTAATATATAGACACAGAATGCCTCACAAAAAGAAGGGAAAATATCGAAATAAAGAGTGGGGAAAATATATTGACGATAATTGGCTGACTATGGGCAAAACAAGGTTTTTTAAGAAAGATTTACCAAAAGCGCTAAAAATTTTTCAGCATATTGAAAATAAATATCCTATTGAAAATAATTATTATAAAAGTATTTTTTGGCAAGCTAAAGTTCTAATTGAAATGGGAGCATTCGATGAAGCTGAAGAAATATTATCAAACCTTCTTTTAGAACACGAAGAACAAATCAAGGAAAAACAACCGGCAAAGAAAACTTCCATAAAAGATAAATTAAAACTTGCGTTAGATTATGATGCTAGAGTAGATTATTTAGAGTCGAAGGAAGCATTAATACCTGACAAAATCATCAATTCCATTTACCCAACATTAGCAGATTTATATATAAAAAGTAAAAACAATAAAAAGGCAATAGAGTTTCTGGAATTAGCTATTGAAAATAAATATAAAAAGTCTTTTAAAACAAGATTAATATTTATTTTGGCTCAGCTCCACCATATTCAAGGAAATTATAAAGCGTCTGTATACTATCAAGAAGTTGTTGAAAGAAATCCAGAATATGAAATGGCTTTTCAGGCTAAAATAAATAGAGCTTTATCCTTCAGCGGAGGAGACTCTAAATCTATAAAAGCACAGCTATTAAAGATGCTTAAGGATGATAAAAATATAGAGTATTTCGATCAAATTTATTATGCATTAGCAGAAATTTCATTTACAGACCAGAATGAAGCCTTAGGCATTGACCAGCTCCAAAAATCAATCAATCTTAGTTTGAATGATAACCAACAAAAAGTAAAATCAATGACTAGAATGGGAGATTTATTTTTTGAAAAATCAAAATATATTAAGTCTTATTACTACTACGACTCAGTAAAAAAAATACCACTTAAAGATTACAGAGGAAAAGAAATAGTTGAAAAAAAGTATAAAATACTTAAAAATATTTTTTTAAATAATTCCACAGTTATTAGAAATGATAGTTTATTTATGGTATGTTCCCTATCTCCAAAAGAAAGAATGGATAAAATTTACGAAGTAGTTGATCTTCAAGAAGCTAAAAAACAGAATCAAAATAAATCTCCACTTACTGCATCTACTCAAAACAGATTGTCTAAACCAAGTAGTAATAGTGTTATTAATCAATCTTTTTTTATTTGGGATCAGCCTATGTTACAAAGAGGTAAAATAGAGTTTGATAAAAAATGGGGTAAAATGGCTTTGGAAGATAATTGGAGAAGATCATCAAAGACATCTTTATTTATAGAAGATAATGAGGAAACATCGATTAACACCAACCAAAGCGATTTATTTGATGAACTGGTTAAAAACTTACCATGCGACAACAATGATTTATTAGAATCTATGAAAGATTCAATACTTTCATCACTTTTTAATTTAGGCCTTATTCACCACTATGAAACAGAGGACTTAACGCAATCTATTAAATATTTTAAAAGAGTAATTGAAAACTTCCAACCAAAAATAGAAGCTATAGCTTCTATTTATGAGCTTTATAATATTTACAGCTATCAAAAAGAGTTTACTTTAAGCAATAAAATGAAAAAACTTCTTTTGGATAAATATCCCCAAAGTAAGTATGCTAAATTAATTTCCGGAGGAAAAAACACTACAGGATCGCAAGAGAAAATAAATTTAGAAGAACAAAATTATAGAAAACTCTATTTCAAATATAAGGCTAAAAAATATGAAGAAGTTTTAGAATCTTGTAATGAAAAACTTATGGACACTACTAATCTTTTGATATGTCAATATGGATTATTAAAAGCGTATTCACTAAAAAAAATGAATGATACTTCTTCAAATAACGAAGCTCTAATAAATACATTGAAACTAGTTGTAAATAGATGTCTGGGGACTAACTATGCTGATCAAGCAATAGCTGCTTTAAATGCACTTAAAATAAACAATGCTAATAATCTAATCAATAAAGAAAATTGGAAATTCACTTATAACCCAGATACAATTCACTATTTTATTTTGGTTGCACCAAAAGAAAAATTTTCAATAAATAAATCGAAAAATAATATTGCAGATTTTAATATGTCTAATTTTTCTGATTTAAAATTAAAAGTTTCTAATACTTTTCTCAATACATCTGACCAGATGATAATGGTAAAATTTTTTAATAACAGTAAAAAAGCTTTAGATTATTACGTCTCATTTAAAGTTAATAAGGGCGCCGTTAAAAACTATAAAGAAGAAAATTTCTTTATTATTTCCCCTAAAAACTTAAAAGAATTATACCTTGAAAAGAGACCTGAGAATTACCTTAATTTTTTTGAAGAATTCTATCTATAATTAAAATTTCATCTTTTTTATATATTTGCTGAAAGAAATTATGGTATTTAAATCCGAAAAGAATATGGCAAGTTATAATAACCAGTCTCCAGAAAGACTTAATAGGATAGTTGAAGGAACACATATTGAGGGTGACATAAAATCAGATTCTAATATTAGAATTGATGGCTATCTAAAGGGAACAATCACTGTAAAAGGAAGATTAGTTTTAGGACCCACAGGAAAAATTGATGGAAATATTAGCTGTAAAAATGCTGATTTAGAAGGTAAATTAAATGGAATTATTGAAGTTGATGAACTACTTTCCCTTAAAAGTACAGCAAAATTACAGGGGGAAATATCTACCAATAAACTATCAATAGAACCAGGTGCTATATTTTCAGGAAATTGCAAGATGGGCGCAGTCCTCAAAGATCTTTCTAACTCTTCAGAAGAAAATATTAACAAAAGTAATGAAGTAATAAAGGAAAAAACAGCTTAATTTAAATAAATGACTACAAAACTACTTGTTCCAACTGACTTTTCAGAAGTTGCTCACTCAGCAATACAGCATTCCGTCAAATTTGCCTCAATTATAGATGCTGAAGTGATTTTACTTCATATTGTAAATTCGAGGGATGAGATAAGTTCAGCTAAAGANAAACTTGAAGTAGAAGTTAGCCTAGGCAAGGCATTTTCTCCCTCCTGTAATATAACTAGTACAGTTAGAGTTGGTAATATTTTCGATGACATCGGGGATGTAGCTGCAGAATTGGGAATATCATTAATTTTTATGGGTACTCATGGGGCTAGCAGATGGCAACAAATTATTGGCAGTAGGGCTTTGAAAGTTATCACTAGTTCTCCTGTTCCATTTATTTTAGTGCAAGAAAAATTAATGAATGATACTGGATATGATCATATAGTTGTTCCATTAGACTTAAATTTTGAGACCAAACAAAAACTAGAATTGGTTGCCAAAATTTCTCATTATTTTGATTCACAAGTTCACCTAATTACCAAAGACGAGGATGACGAAGTCATTAAAAATAAGTTGAAAGCCAACCAGCTTTGGGCAATTAACTATTTAAAAGAAAAAAATGTAAAACATTCTTCTCACTTAGTGGAAAAAGGAGCTACTTTAACTGAAGGAATTTTTAAACTTTCAAAAGAAGTTGATGCTGATTTAATTGCCATTATGAATCTACAAGATGATACTCTTTTAGGGATTTTAGAGAATTCTTTTCAAGAAGAGATTGTAGCTAATGATTTAAAAGTACCAGTTTTGAGTGTTCACCCAATCAAAACATCAAAATCTTTATTTTTTAGTTAGATCATANATTATAGATGCTTTCAGAACAAGAGCAGATTCGTAGAGAGAGTCTAAAAAAAATTATTAATTATGGAATTAATCCATACCCAGCTAAAGAGTTTAAATTTTCTCATTATTCCAAACAAATATTAGAAAATTATATTGAAGGAGAAAGTGTCATACTTGCTGGAAGGTTGATGCGAAGAAAAATTCAAGGTAAGGCAAGTTTTGGAAGCCTTCAAGATTCTAAGGGTAAAATCCAAATTTATTTAAATCGTGATATAATTTGTCCAAGTGAAGATAAATCTATGTATAACGATGTTTTCAAGAAGTGGCTTGATTTAGGAGACATTCTCGGTATAGAGGGTAAAGTATTTAAAACAATGGTTGGAGAAATTTCAATTAACGTTGAAAAAATACATCTATTAAGTAAATCTTTAAAACCATTACCTCAACCTAAAATAGATGCTGAGGGCGTAACTCACGATGCTTTTAACGATCCCGAATTAAGATTTAGAAGAAGATATGTAGACCTTGTTGTTAATGAAAACGTTAAAGAAACTTTTCTAAAAAGGTCTAGCATCATAAATGCAATGAGAAAATTTTTAAATCTTAAAGAATACATAGAAGTTGAAACACCTATNTTACAAAGTATTCCAGGCGGGGCTGCAGCTAGACCATTTATAACTCATCACAATGCCTTGGATGTGCCTTTATATTTAAGGATTGCTAATGAACTTTACTTAAAGAGATTAATTGTTGGAGGATTTGAAGGAGTGTATGAATTTGCCAAAGATTTTAGAAATGAAGGAATGGACCGAACACATAATCCTGAATTTACACAAATGGAAATTTATGTTGCTTACAAAGACTATCATTGGATGATGAGTTTTACTGAAGAAATGCTAGAATTCATTTGTTTAGAGGTGCTTGGCACCACTGAAGTTCAAATAGGAGAGAATAAAGTGAGTTTTAAAAAGCCTTTTAAAAGAATATCCATGATAGACTCTATTAAAGAACACACTGGATTGGATATTTCTAACATGTCTGAGGAAGAGCTTAGACAAACATGTAAAAAGTTATCTATAGAGACAGATAAATCTATGGGTAAAGGCAGGTTAATTGATGAAATTTTTGGAGAAAAATGTGAAAGTAAATATGTTCAACCAACATTCATAACGGATTATCCTGTTGAAATGTCACCATTATGTAAAAAACATAGAGATAATCCAGAGCTTACAGAAAGGTTTGAATTAATGGTAAATGGTAAAGAATTAGCGAATGCTTATTCTGAATTAAATGATCCTATTGATCAAAAAGAAAGATTTGAAGAACAGGTAAAATTAGCTGAGAAAGGTGATGATGAGGCCATGTTCATTGATCTTGATTTTATAAGAGCTTTAGAGTATGGAATGCCCCCTACTTCTGGTATGGGAATAGGGATAGATAGATTGGTAATGTTTTTATGCAATCAACCATCCATACAAGAAGTTTTATTTTTTCCACAAATGAAACCTGAAAAATGGGATACTGGCCCTAATAAACAAGAATATTTAGCATTAAATATTCCAGATAATTGGATTCAACCATTATATGAGATTGGTTATACTTCGAAAGCGCTAATTTTAGAAGCAAAACCTACTGCCGTTCACCAAAAACTAAATGGGTATCGAAAAAAAAACAAGCTAGATATCCCCGCAATACTACTCGAAGAGGTACAATCTTGGTATAANTAGTCTATTTTTTTCTATTATATTTTTACAATAACTACATTTAATGAGTATTCTACAATGACATCATTAAATAATATGATTAACCAGTTAAAAAATATTTTTTTCAATTTTCAGAACANAGTTCTGATTTTATTTTTTTTTGGTTTAAGACTCCTCAACTTTAGCGCTCAAAAAAATGATGATCTATTTCTTTTTATCCCNTCAGATATTAAAATTCCTATATTAAAGGATAAAAATATTTTTAATCCCCCAATGGAATTAAAAATAGCTAAAGAAGATATAGAGGTTCTACATTATTTATTTCAAAAAAAAATTACAGAATACTCTTTTATTGATTCTGAACTTAATTCAAATAAAATCAAATCAAAATTTGGATTTCTTCCATTAATATTATCTGCGTATCAAAATCAATATACAAGTAATTTATCAGGAAAAGGGATATGGTCTTTGAGCTATATAACAGCTTTAAAAATGAATCTTAAGGTTAATAGCTATATGGATCAAAGACTTGATGAAAAAGCTTCTNCTGTTGCTGCAATTGGGTATATAAAAGAGNTATCTAAGCTTTATAAATCAGATAATTGGACTTTGTTATCATTTATTACTTCTCCTAACTATGTTTCTAATATCATAAAAAAAACCAATTCCAATAAATGGGAAGAAGCTATTAAATTTATTGATCAAAAATATTTATTTAATATCGAGTTGNTAAATTGGCTTGATCAAATTGAATATAAACCATATTCTACTCAACTTAATGATTCAAATATGAATGAATTTATTTTTGAAGAAAATATTTTTTTTGATGCAATTGCACAATTTAAAATTATAGACTTTCATAAAATTAAAAGAGATAACCCTGTTTTATTAGGACAAATTATTCCTAAAGATTATAGCTTAGAATTGGAGGATGAAGTTGGTAATTTCTTAAAAAAAAATATTCAGAAAATACTATCTTTTCAAGATTCAATGAGGCAAAATTCATATTTGGATACCATCCAAAAAAGTAAAAAAATATATCTTGTTAAACAGGGCGATGTTCTCGGGCAAATAGCGATTGACAATAATGTTTCTGTTAAAGAAATAATGAGTTGGAACAATTTAAAAAACACAATTATTTATCAAGATCAAAAGTTGATTTTAATGTCAAAACATGAATTGAATAATAACAAGTTGGTTCTTAAAACAATATCTAAAGAGAAATATTTTTGGCAAGTAGCAGCAGTCAATCCCCAGGTTACCATTAAATCACTTTGTAAGTATAATTATTACCATGAATTAAAACCTAATCAGCAATTAAGAATAACAAAGAAATAACACCATTTTACCCATTAATTTTTTTAATAGGATTAATTTTAATGCTATTAATTTTATTTTGGATTTTCCCTAGTAATGGGGTTAAAGTGTCCAATGTAGAATTAAATTTCATCTCTAAGGAAGATTTTCAAAAAGAAAAGTTAATTACAAAAGTTGCTGCTGAGATTCCAGCTCCAATTGTTATTAATTATGATTCTATTAATAAGGTAAAAAAACACATTCAAGATAGTTTAGAAAATATATTATTACTTGAAGAAAAACGAATAAAAGAGGCCTTAATTCTTTCCCAAAAAAACATACAATACCCTAACAGTGACCCTTCTGTTTTAATTCCATTTTTCAAGAAATTAGAAAATGCAAAGTTTAAAAAAGTAAGAATAATGCATTATGGAGATTCCCAAATTGAAGGGGATAGAATTTCTGGAAGACTTAGAGAGAGNCTACAAAAAGAATTTGGCGGAAGTGGGGCTGGACTATTTGCTATTATACCAGCCACCAGAAAAATCAGCCTTAATAATTCTCCTTCAAAAAATTGGATTAGAAAAACAGGGTTTGGCCCTTACATAGATAAGGACGTTAAACACAAGAAATATGGCGCTTTATTTTCTTTTTGNGCCATGAATCCTGACTCATTGTCNATTGATTCAAATTTCATTTACAATGGAGAAATTAATATCAAACGACCTACTAAATCTTATAAACTTTGTAGAAACTTTAACATCTTAAAAATCTTTTATTCTAATCCAGACAATACCATACTTAAGTTGCTTATAAATGACTCAGTTTTTCACACTGATACTCTTTTAAAGTCAGATGAAATCAAGTTAAAGCAATTAGAGTTTAGTAAGGGGCCAAAAGAGTTTAAGTTACAATTTAGCTCCAACTCAAGCCCAATTGTATATGGCATTTCACTGGAAGGAAATAAAGGCGTTGTTGTAGACAATATCCCTTTAAGAGGAGCGTCAGGGACGGAATTTTCTAAAGTAGATTTCACTTCCTTAAGTCAGATGCAAAGGTTGCTTTCAACTGATTTATTTATTTTGGAATTTGGAGGCAATACTATTCCTTACATTAAAACTAAAGAAAGAGCCATCAAATACGGGAATTATTTCAAAAAACAAATTCTTAAATTAAAGAAAATTAACCCTAAGGCCATGTTTCTTATTATTGGTCCAGCTGATATGGCAAAAAAACAAAAAACAGAATTTATTACTTACCCCATTTTAGAAGAGGTAATATCAGCATTAAAAAATGCAGCTTTTGAGACCAATTCTTGTTTTTGGGATATGTATTTAAATATGGGAGGAGAAAACTCTATTCAGAAATGGGTCCTAGAAAAACCTTCTTTAGCAGCAAGAGACTACATTCANTTTACTAATAGAGGAGCTAAAAAAATTGCTGACTTTTTTATTGAAGACTTNATGAAGGATTACAATAATTATTTAAAACAAAAAAAGTGAATAATAATATTATAATTCTATTTTTTTTAATGCTATTTAATGGCTTTAATTTATTTGGTCAATTTATATCTCCAAATACATTACAATATCCATTTATAGAAACACAAGAAAATGATTTAAAAATTTATGGTAATAAAGTTTGGAATCAGTTTTTTAAAAAATTGGATAATCAATATTCTAATGGAGAAGATAAAATTAACATTCTCCATTTTGGAGGCTCTCATATTCAGGCTGATATATGGTCCAACAGAATGAGAACTAATTTCCAACATTCTAGCCCTTATTGTAATTCGGGTCGAGGATTTATTTTTCCTTTTCGATTAATAAAATCCAATGGATCTCCAGTCATAATGTCCAGTCATACTGGCAGGTGGAAAGGGTACCGTAATTCTGTTAATCATCATCATGGTCCATTTGGGCTAATGGGCGCTAGAGCAGAGCTTCTAGACACTTTGTCTAACATTAATATTTGGCATAAAAATCCCTTAAGCAACTATGATTCTTTTAATTCTATTGATGTTTTTTTTACAGATTCGAGTAATAACTTTGAAATNAAGATAATAGTCGATTCTAATATTAAAATAGACTATAAAAGAGACAAAGGACACNTTAAATTTAANTTATCTCGATTGGTTGATTCCTTAACAATCCAAATCTATAGAAAAAAAGACATCCCATCTAATTTTTCTTTTTTTGGCCTTCTATTAGACAACGAGAACAATGGAATTTCTTATCATTCTATAGGAGTTAATGGCGCAAGTGTAAAAAGCTATTTGAGATGTATTGATTTTGAGCAGCAGCTAAGTCTAATTCAANCTGATTTGGTCATATTTTCTATTGGAATAAATGACGCTTATGAAGAAGATTTTTCCAAAGAATCCTTTTATAATAACTATGATACATTGATACAGAAAATTAAATCGATTAATCCTAACACGGCAATTTTACTTACAACCAATAATGATAGTTATTATATGAGAAAATATCCAAACAAAAGAGCTCTNGAGGTTAGAGAAAAAATGTTACAATTGGCTCAAAATAAAGACCTTGCTCTTTGGGATATGTTTCAAGTTATGGGAGGCTTAAATTCTATCAAAGATTGGCAAAAAAATAAATTAGCTAAAAATGACCTTATTCATTTGACTTATGATGGATATAATCTTATCGGTGATTTATTATTTGAGGCATTTATGAAGTCGTTTATTAATTATATTGNAAATAATGGGTGATTTTTCCATATNTAAATTTTATGAATGGCTTTTATCTCCATTCTTAAAATCTTCTGAACATCCAATGATCTTTACCGAATATCCATTTTGGATATTTTTCCTATTTGTTATTTTAGGATATGGATTGGTTTATAAAAAACTTAGGGTAAGAAGTATTTTTCTTTTTCTTGTTAGTTTATATTTCTATTATAAAACAAGTGGATTTTTCTTTTCTATTTTACTATTTACAACGATTGTAGACTTTTATTTAGGAAAAGCTATTTTCATTTGTAAAAAAGAGCTATATGCTAAGATATTTTTAGGATTTAGTGTAGCTATCAACCTCCTTATTTTAATTTATTTTAAGTATGCCTATTTTTTCACAGATTCATTTAACGCAATTATTGGGTCTAACTGGCATCCAATTAATCATTTTGCTTCATTTACCAATCAATTTACTGGATCTAGCTTCAGGGTAGATCAAATTTTACTTCCAGTCGGTATCTCTTTTTATACTTTCCAGACCATGTCTTATTCAATAGATATTTTTAGAAAAAAATTATCGCCTGTTAATAATATTTTTGACTTTGGATTTTATGTTTCATTTTTCCCCCAGTTAGTAGCAGGTCCTATTGTTAGAGCTGCGGATTTTATTCCACAAATTCATCAACCATACTCACTAACTAGACAAGAATTTGGCATGGCTTTATTTTGGATATTAAATGGTTTATTGAAGAAATTTCTTTTAGCAGATTATATAGCGGTTAATTTTGTTGATAGAGTTTTCGATAATCCAGGAATGTTTTCTGGCTTTGAAAATTTAATGGCTCTTTATGGATATTCTCTCCAAGTTTATGCAGATTTCTCTGGATATACAGACATTGCTATTGGCATAGCATTGATTTTAGGCTTTAGATTGCCTAAAAATTTCAATTCTCCATACAAGGCTGATAACTGCGGAGAGTTTTGGAAGCGATGGCATATTTCCCTTTCTTCATGGTTGAAGGATTATCTATATATTCCAATGGGGGGAAATAGAGGGGGATCAATTTTTAGTTATGTTTCTCTTTCTTTAATTGTTCTGTTTATATACTTACTTAGTGGNTCCTTAGTTATTTTATTTGGGATACTTTCTGTTATATTTTTAACCCTATTATTTGGCGAGATATTTCCTAGATTTAATAAATGGTATTTGACAAATATTAATATTATGTTAACCATGTTAATTGGTGGACTTTGGCATGGAGCTAGTTGGAATTTTGTTCTTTGGGGAGGACTTAATGGCTTAGGGATTATTATTTATAAGCTATGGAAAAATGTTAGCCCCTGGAAAAATAAATCTAATTTGGCCAAGAAAATTTTGGGAATTATTATCACTTTTAATTTCGTAACATTTACCAGAATTTGGTTTCGGAGTGGGTCTATAAATTCCTGGGATCAAATGGATGAGTCACATAATATTTTGTCAGAATGGTTCACTGCTAATGAAATACTTAATCAATTGTTTTTNAACTTCCAATGGAGTTTAATTGGAGATGTCATTTCTGTATATAGCAATGTTTTTATAGTTATTATTATTGGATTTATAATTCATTTTATACCAGAAAAATGGAAGTTTTGGTATAGAGAAAAGTTTTCAAAATCCTCTATATTTATTCAATTAATTGTTTGTTTTTCCGCTATATTTATAATGTATCAAATTGCATCAACGAGTTTACAACCTTTTATATACTTTCAATTTTAATTATGCCAGCTATTAAAAATGCATTATTAAGGTATAGAATAATAGATAGATCTATTAGAAACGAGTATTCGCCATATCCCAGTAAAAGTGATTTGCGACAACTTTGCGAAGAAGAGATTTTCGGNAGCTCTGATGGTTCTCATATATGTGACTCTACAATTGAAAAAGATTTATTTGCTATGCGGATTGAGCATGATGCACCTATTACTTATAGTAAAAAGGAAAGAGGTTATTATTATTCAGAAAGTAGCTTTTCTATGGATGATGTTCCATTAACCGAGAAAGATATTAATGCTATAAAAGCAGCTTCTACTATTCTACATCAGTTTAAAAATACTAGTTTGTTTGGGCAATATGAATTTGCTATTCAGAAAATTTTAGATAGAGCAATAAGCTCTGAAAAACCTAGTAGTCATAACGAAGATCAGATTATTCAATTTGAAACATTACCAACGATTAGGGGGAATGAAAATCTTGAACTTTTTTTAAGCGCTATAAAAAATAAAAAAGTAGTACAATTTGATTATTTCAACTTCTCAAAAAACATAAAGTCTGTTCGCAGAATGCATCCTTATCTTCTCAAGGAGTACAGAAATAGGTGGTATTTAATTGGGAAAAGTGAACTAAAAGAAAAAGTAATAACCTTTGGTCTGGATCGAATTTTTGATCCAATTTTATTAGAACAAACATTTAGAGTAGACAATAACTTTTCAGTTGATAATTTTTTCAAACACTCCATTGGTATTACTGTTTTTAATGAACTCCCCAATGAAATAATTATAGAGACTAATACTATTTTATCCAAATATTTAATTTCNCAACCTCTTCACCATTCTCAAANCCTAAAAGAAGTTTTAAATAATGGCAATCATATTTTCTCTTTTCATCTTTTAATNACTTACGAGCTTAAAATGCTACTATTAGGATTTGGTAAAGATTGTAAAATCATTGCTCCAGAAATACTTAAAAAACAAGTTTTAAATGATTTGAAAGAGCTCATTTTTAGCTATGAAAATGAATGAATTAAAAAAATCTAATAGTGCATATTTACTTCATCACTCCAACAATCCTATTTACTGGAAACCATGGACAANCTCGACTTTAAATCAAGCAAAAAGNGAAAACAAGTTAATAATTTTAAGTATTGGATACTCAGCATGTCACTGGTGTCATGTAATGGAAAGAGAAACTTTTAATAATGAATTAATAGCACAAGTAATGAATCAACATTTTATTGCTATCAAGGTTGACAAAGAGGAGCATCCTGAAGTTGATAATATTTATATGGATTTTTTACTAGAAACAAAAGGTAGTGGAGGATGGCCATTAAACTGTATTTTACTCCCCTCTTCCCAGCCCTTATATGCNGGGACATACTACAATGCCAATGATTGGCTAAATCTTATATATAGGTTCAGCAATATTTATAAAGAAAGCCCCGAAAAACTTTATGATTATTCAAAAAACTTTATTTATCAACAAAAAAATAACCTGGATAATGAACCATTAATAGAACTCCAATACAAGTCATCCTTTAAAGATTGGGAAACTTTTATCGATTTAGAAAACGGGGGCTTAAAATCGGGTCAAAAATTCCCAATGCCTAATTTTTTAAATTTTTTAATTCAATTATCTAATAACACAAAGTGGCAGAGTTTTAGAGAAACAACTTTAAAAAATATTGCACAAAAAGGGCTATTTGATCATGTTGAAGGAGGGTTTTTTAGATATTGCACAGATGAGCATTGGGACATACCTCACTTTGAAAAAATGCTATANGATAATGGTCAATTGATTAGTATTTTTAGTAGCTACGATTTAATAATTAAAAAAAATATTTATGCTGAATTAGTGGAAAAAACTATTGAATTTTGGCTCTGTATTAAAGCTGAAAATATCTTTTTCCCCTCTTCAATTGACGCTGATAATGTAGATGGAGAAGGGGGTTATTATTTATTCAAGAAACCACAAATATTAGAAAACTTAAATAAAAAAGAGATTGAGTACTGTCAATTGAATTTTTCTATGACAGATAAGTCGCTCAAAGAAAATAAATGGCATATGCATAAAAAAGAGACTATTTCTAGTGTCTTTGAAGAAAACCTATTATCAAAGTTAAAGGACTTAAGAACTGCAAATCTTTTTCCTGCAGTTGATACTAAAGCTATTTGTAGTTGGAATTGTATGATGATTATGGGCTTAATTGACGCATCAATTACCTATCAAAACAGCAAATGGTTTGAAATAGCTGAAACTACTACACATTTAATTTTAAATAATTTCTGTAATGAAGACCAGTGCTACAGGCTGGTTTATTCAAATAAAATAATCACTGGAACTTTAGAAGACTATTCTTGGTTAGTTGCTTTATTCATAAAAATAGGACATATCAGCGCCTCAGCCTACTGGTTTAATGAAAGCATCAAATGGACCAATATTATTATTAACAAGTTTTGGGATGAGGATAAAAACTTATTTGCATTTACAGAAAGTGAAGTTCTATATAAAAAAAGTTTTGAAATTGAAGACCAAGTTATCCCTTCAAGCAACTCTGTAATAGCAAATAATTTATATGAACTATATAATGTTACCCATGATAAAAAGTATTTAGAAATAATGGATAAAATGATGAGAAAAGTTGGTTCTAAAGCTCAAAAATGGTTACCTAATTATACTAATTGGATGATGTTGTCAAACAAAAAAAAGTCTTCAAATAAACTATATGTTACAATAGGGTATGAACTAAATGAATTATGGAATTTACATCATCAAAAAGAAATAAATGATCAAGTATATGTTCTCGAAAAAGAATCGGAGATTCTAATTTTTAAAGAAAAGTACCAAGAAGAAGAAAAAAATATTTTTATTTGCAATGAAAATTCCTGTATTGCTAATACTGCTAATATTAAAGAGGCTTTAAGTATAAAAATATGATAAGATTAATTTTATTATTTCTCTCTTTTATAAGCTTTAGTTCGTCCGCTCAAATGATTAATAATGGAATGGCCAACCTTTTTACTGAGACTCCTTTTTTCAACGAGAAATATGTTAGGTCAGTAAATTTAAAATCTATAACTGGCACTATTTCAACTAAAAAAGAATTGGGAGCCATTAAAAGCTCCGAAAAGAAAGAAGCCTATATTTTTAATAAAAAGGGGAACTTAATTATTCATTATTTAGCAAATAATACAAAAAGTAAAAAAGACACAGTTTTTACATTCTATGAATACAACAAAGAAAATAAAAACGTTGTCATGAGAGTAAGTGATTCTTATGGTTTTTACTCATATACTAAAAACTATGATTCTTCTTCAAGGCTTTTAAATCAAGTATACTCAAGGGAAAAGAATGCTTCAAAAAGTAAAATGAATTTTAAGTTAGAAGAGAAGTATGTTATTTTCGAGGAATCCTATCAATATTCTTCCAAAGACTCTGTTCATATAGTTACCACTTTAAATAGCAATGGAAGACCTTATAAAGTAGAAAAAAAATTCTATAATCATTTAGGATATTTAATAAAATCAACCACAAAATTATTAATTTCAAATAAAACAAAATATGAACTCTATCATTATAACGATAGAGGTTTTTTAAAGTCAAAACAATATTTCAAAGAAGCAATTAAATTGCCCGTAAAAGAGATTAAGTATGACTATGATGAATGGGGAAATGTAACATTTATGGATGAGTATAAGAATAATGAAAGAATTATTCATAAAGAACTTTTATATGAACCTTCAACATTAATTTTAAAAACAATTTTATCTCAGGATTTAGTTTCTAATTTAATAACCATCACTAAATTTAAAGCAAAGTTTTATAATTAAATTTTATTAAATATGCTAAGAAATATTTTTTTTCTAATATTTATAATCCTCTTGTTCTCATGTGAATCTGGACACCCTTTAGCTGAAAAACTCTGTAATTGCTATACACAACTTCACAGAGCCCAAGAAGATCAAGAACAACTTTTCTGGACAGACTCATGTAATGTTTTGTATATTGAAATTTTAAAAGAATTAGAAAATCAAGATACTGAACAACTAAAATTTCAAAAGGCTTATAGCCGATGTCAGTAGTTAATGGAAAAAATTTATAACTATATTAATGGTGATCTGGTTAAGCCTAAAGAAGATGCTTGGTTAGAAAATTATAATCCTGCCATTGGTGAAGTATATAGCTTCATTCCAGATTCTGATGGTCAAGACGTTGATTCAGCCTATAAAGCTGCTCAGGAAGCTTTCCCTTTATGGAGTAAGAAAACATTGAAAGAGCGGTCAGATGTTCTTCAGAAAATAGCTGATTTAATCATCAAAAATTTAGACGAATTATCTCTGGCAGAAAGCATTGACAATGGCAAGCCTTTGGCTTTAGCTAAAAAAGTTGATATTCCTAGGGCTGCAACTAATATGTCATTTTTTGCTACAGCAATTTTACATGAGAACTCAGATACTCATCAAATGAATCAGTTGGCTATAAATTATACTTTAAGAAAGCCAATTGGTGTAGTTGGTTGTATTTCGCCCTGGAATTTACCACTCTACTTATTTACTTGGAAAATTGCTCCTGCTTTAGCAGCAGGAAATACTGTCGTAGCAAAACCTTCTGAAGTTACGCCTATGACCGCTTATTTATTTTCAAAAATATGCCAGGAAGCAGGTTTACCTAAAGGAGTACTAAACATTGTTCATGGTCTAGGCCCAAAGGTTGGGGAGCCCATTACTAAGCATGCTAATATAAAAGCCATTTCATTTACTGGAGGAACAGAAACTGGAAGAAAAATTGCTGCTATTGCTGCCCCCATGTTCAAAAAACTTAGTTTAGAATTAGGGGGAAAAAACCCCAATATAGTTTTTGCAGATTGTGATCTAGACAAAGCTGTATCTACGTCAGTATTAAGTTCTTTTTCTAATCAGGGTCAGATATGTTTATGTGGCTCAAGAATTTTCATTGAAAGAAAAATTTACCAAGATTTTAAAAACAAGTTTTTAGACAAAGTTCAAAATTTAACCATTGGTGACCCATTAGAAAATACTACTAAAATTGGCGCATTAGTCTCTAATGATCATATGCAAAAAGTTTTAAATCATATTCAAATTGCTAATGATGATGGAGGTGTTTTACTAAGTGGGGGTAAACAATATGCCCCTGAAGGAAGGTGTGAAAATGGTTATTTTGTGGAGCCTACTGTTTTTGAAGGCTTAAGTTATAATTGCGCAACCAATCAAGAAGAAATTTTTGGCCCTGTGGTCACCCTCACCCCATTTGATAATGAAGATGAAGTTATAAATTATGCTAATAGTACTAAATACGGGCTTTCGGCTACGGTTTGGACTAAAGATTTAAATAAAGCTAACAGAATGTCTCACTTGTTGCAATCTGGAATAGTTTGGGTAAACTGTTGGCTAGTTAGAGATTTGAGAACTCCTTTTGGTGGGGTTAAAGAATCTGGTGTAGGAAGAGAAGGCGGAGCTTATGCATTAAATTTTTTCACTGAAACAACCAATGTTTGTATAAGTTATGATTAGTTTTGCATTCAAATTAAGACAACTATGAATTCTTCTCCAATAAGCTCCGAAAATGCCCCTAAGCCTGTAGGGTTATATCCTCATGCTAGGAAAGTAGGTAATTTATTATTTCTTTCTGGAGTTGGTCCTAGAAAAGCAAATTCTGACGCAAATGATTCTTTAGTTCCTGGACTAGAAACAGATCATAATGGGAATTTTAAATCTTTCAATTTTGAAGCGCAATGCCATAGTGTATTCCAAAATGTTAAAATTATATTAGAAGAGAGTGGATCATCTTGGGAAAACTTAGTAGATATTACAGTCTTCTTAGTTGACATGAAAAGAGATTTCCAAACATTCAATAAAATTTATGCAGAGTATTTTAACGATAATCAACCTTGTCGAACAACTGTGGCTATTGATTCATTACCAACTCCAATAGCGATAGAATTAAAATGTATAGCAACTATATAAAACTTTATAAACTTAATAAATGAGAAGACTAGTAAAAGAATTTACTTCACAATTAACCGAAGCTTTAGAAATAGGAAACAGTGCTAATTTAACTGCCGCAAAAAACACTATTAACAATATAGTAATAACAGGGTTAGGAGGTTCTGGAATTGGTGGTAAAATTGCTACCCAGTTAGTAGCAGAACAATTGAAAATACCAGCTGTGATTAATAATGATTATAGACTACCTACTTTTGTCAATGAAAATACTTTAGTAATTGTTTCAAGTTTTTCTGGTAATACTGAAGAAACTTTAGAAGCACTTGAGGCTGCGCAAAAAGCCAACGCAGAAATAGCATGTATTACTGCAGGGGGGAAACTGGCCCAGATTGCTAAAGACAATAACTATAATTTATTGGTTTTACCAACAGCTTTTTCTCCTAGAGCCATGCTCACATATTCTGTAATTCAGCAGTTATTTTTATTTCATCATTATGGATTTATAAATAATCATTTTATAAATGACACAAAAGAAACTATAAAGTTGCTTGATGAAGAAGTAAATGATATAATTTCTATAGCCAAAAAAACAGCTAAATCTTTATTTAAGAAAACTACAGTTGCTTACTCGGAGGCTTCATTGGAGGGGGTTATAACAAGGTTTAGGCAACAAATTAACGAGAACTCTAAATCTTTAGGATGGGAACATGTTTTTCCAGAAATGAATCATAATGAACTAGTTGGATGGGCAGGTGGAAAAGATGAATATGCTGTATTAATTTTCAGATCTTCATTTGAACACTCTAGAACGAGTGTAAGAATTAATATTTCTAAAGAAATTTTCAAAAAATATACCTCTACAGTATTAGAATTTGAGGCAAAAGGAGATACGTTTCTCGCTCAAACATTCTACCATATACTATTAGGAGATTGGATTTCAGTTTATTTAGCAGAGTTACATAAAGTAGATGATGTTGAAGTTAAGGTAATTGACTTTCTAAAAGCCGAATTGGCCAAAATATGAACCTAAAAGGGGTTCATTTTATAGATTTAGGTCTTGTTGAGTACCAAAAGTGTTGGGACTTTCAGACTAAGCTATTTGACGAAACAGTTCAGCAAAAAATTCATAATAGAAAAACACCTCAAAAATTAATAAATACTAAAAATCATCTTATCTTCTGTGAACACCCTCACGTATACACTTTAGGAAAAAGCGGCGATGAAAGCAATTTATTGATTAATCAAAAAGAGCAGGAAGCTAAAAAAGTTACTTTTTTTAAAACCAATCGTGGAGGAGATATTACTTATCACGGGCCTGGACAATTGGTGGTTTACCCTATTTTAGATTTAGATTATTTTTTTTCAGATATTCACAAGTATCTTCGTTATTTAGAAGAATCTGTGATTTTAACTTTGAAAGATTATGGACTGACGGGGAAAAGACTTGATGGTCTTACTGGAGTTTGGATAGCAAATCAAAATGGAATTGATAGAAAAATTTGTGCTATTGGAGTTAAAAGCAGTCGTTGGGTAACAATGCATGGTATTGGATTTAATATTAATTCTGACTTAAGTTATTTTAATAATATTATTCCATGTGGGATTGAGGATAAATCGGTAACTTCTTTACAGCAAGAGTTGGGAAGAAAAGTAGATATGAATGAATTAAAAAATAGATTCAAAACTAACTTTACCAACATTTTTAAGGTAGAATTACTGGAACCCTAATAATTATAAAAAATGCTTAAAAATATTAATTACAGTAAAATTCTATTCTTTGATATTGAGACAGTGCCTTTAGAATATAATTTTAAAGATTTAGATGAAAGAGGAAAAGCATTATGGGATAGGAAAACAAGATTTATTCAAGAAAGAGAAAATTTAAATGCAGAAGAAGCATATGATAAAGCTGGTATTTATGCAGAGTTCGGAAAAGTAGTTTGTATTTCAATGGGGTTTATCTTACAAAAAGATGGGGAAACTCAAATTCGTCTAAAAAGTATTGCTAATAAAGATGAATCTATTTTATTACAAGAGTTTATAGATTTGCTCAATAGTTATTACAACTCACCTGATTTTATGTTTTGCGCTCACAATGGTAAAGAGTTTGACATCCCTTTTTTATGTAGAAGAATTTTAATAAATGGCAAAAAGATGCCTAATATTCTAAATGTTTCTGGCAAAAAACCATGGGAAATAAAGCACCTAGACACTATGGAACTATGGAAATTTGGNGATTTTAAAAATTATACTTCTTTAGATTTACTTTCTTATGTATTTNATATCCCTACCCCTAAANACGATATGGATGGCAGTCAAGTAGCTAAAGTGTTTTATGAAGACAAAGATTTAGAAAGAATTATTCACTACTGTGAAAAAGATGTAGTAGCGACTATTCAGCTATTTAGAAAATTTCAGGGTGAAGCTTTAATAAATGAAGAGTTTATACAAATAGCATAGTCATTTTATTTTAAGCAAAAACANTTAAATTGAAGTTTATACTGATTTTCATTTTCTTATTTTCAATAAAATTTACATATACACAAGAAAATGANAGTACAATCAAAACTATATTAATGAATAAAATTTTCCTGTTTTGCATCATTAGTTGGAGCATGACTAGCTGTTTGCAATGGGCTGCTAGAGCTGAAAANAAACTACCTGAAGAAACTGCCCTTCAAAAAAAATATGATTTCGATGGAAATGTGATTATTGTTGGTGCNGGNGCTGCAGGNNTAGCNGCTGCGAAAATTTTAGAGCAAAACAACATCAACTATACCATACTTGAAGCTACAAATCGATATGGTGGGCGTTTAAAAAAAGACACTACACTAGCCGACTTTCCAATAGACATTGGGGCTGAATGGATACATAGTGCGCCAATTACCTTGAATGTGTTAAAAGGAAAAAATGGAATACAAATAGATGAAGAGCTCATCCCCTATCGATTAGAAAACACTGCTCGCTGGGATGGCCAAGAATATAAGATCGTTTCAACTTGGGAAAATAACTTTAGATATAATTTTATGCCGGAGTCAAAATTTAAAAATACGACCTGGTATGATTTCGTAAATGATAATATTGCAAAAAATGTAAAGGATAAAATAAAATTCAATTCTCCTGTAACTTCTATTGATTATTCAAAAAAAGAAGTCATTGTTACAACATCTAACGGAGAAAAGCACCAAGCTGAAAAAGTTCTAGTAACAGTTTCAATTGGAGTTCTAAAGTCTAATATAATTGCTTTCAATCCAGAATTAGGTCCAAAAAAAATGGAAGCAATTGAATCAATTTCTTTTGAACCGGGATTTAAAGTAATTATGAAATTTAACGAGAAATTTTATCCTGATGCAATCGAACTCAAAGTAAAAAATGGAGAAAAGGTATTTTATGATATGGCTTTCAAGAAGGGTGCTAAAACTCATATATTGGGATTCTTATGCAAAGGGGAGGAAGCTAAAAAATACTATTCGCTAGCTTCAGAAAAAAAAATAATTTCAAAAATAATTAAAGAACTGGATGCAATTTTTGATGGAAAAGCATCTCAAACCTACCTGCATGAGTATCGCTACGAAAATTGGGGTCAATATGAATTTACAAAGGGGACATGGACACAAGCCTTTCAAGAGAAAAAATCCAATCTTAGAATATTAAATCAGTCACTAGACAACAAGGTGTATTTTGCAGGTGAAATAAATGATATTTACAATCAAATGGGTGTTCCAGGGGCTATATTATCAGGGTACTATTCTATCGATCAACTACTGACTAATTAGCAATAAAATTTGATAAATAGGTCAAGGTATGCTTGTTAAAAAAGCAACCTTTGCAGTAGCAATAGCTAAATCTAATATTTAACATTTCAATTGTTTTAATAATTAATTATATTTTGAATTATAAAAAAATCAATAGTAGATTAACCATTTTTAAATGGTTTTTTATTTTAATACACTAACAAAAAACCTATTTAATTAATGTTTTTTTTAAATTGTACGCTCTATGAATAAATCTATTTATTTCCTAAGTTTTTTAATTATTGTTTTAATTTTTAAAACTCCCTCTTTTTTATCTCAAACTCCTCAACATAACTGTGGACAACACATAGTATTAAAAGAGTTATTAAAAAACAACGATTTTAAAGCCTATTATGATCAAGAACAAAGATCTTTTTCTTCAAACAATCAAATCTCTTCTCTTAAAAGTGGTGTNGTCCATAAAATCCCAGTAGTATTTCATATTGTGCATAATAACGGGATTGAAAAAATAGATAGAAGCCAAGTACTAGACGCATTGGAAAAATTAAATATAGATTTAAGAGCTCTTAGACCAGATACATCAACTGTAGATTCTTTATTTCAACCACTTATTGCAGATATTGAAGTTGAATTTGTTTTGGCTACAAAAGCTCCCGACGGAACTTGTTTTAGTGGTATCACCATGACAGAAACACCATACTCCTACAACAACGGGGATATTAATGGCTCTGATCAGGTTGACGCAGTTATGATGTATAACGATGTTTATCAAGGGAATTGGCCAGGAGATCAATATTTAAATGTATTTGTATGTGGCTCTGTTGGAACTGGCATTGCTGGATATACTTATTACCCATCTGGTTTTTTCGGTAATGCAATGAATAACGGTATTTGGTTAAGACATGATTATTGCGGAAGTATTGGAACTGCTAATCCATCAGCAAGTAAAACTTTTGTTCATGAAGTGGGACATTGGTTAAATCTTCCTCATACTTGGGGAAGTACTAATGAACCAGGATTGGCTTCTAACTGTACTACAGATGATGGAGTTACTGATACTCCAAACACGATAGGCTCACAGTGGTGTAATTANAATGAAACAACCTGTGGGTCCGTTGCCAATATTGAGAATCACATGGAATATAGCCCATGTAGAAAAATGTTTACTTTAGGTCAGAAAGCAAGAATGAGAACAGCTTTAAATTCAAGTACAGGTGGAAGATCTAATCTTATTACACCTGCTAATCATTTTGCAACAGGTATTGATACTGTAGCTCCATTTTGTAAGGCTGACTTTTTTGCTAATAGATATATTACATGTTCAGGNGANAGCTTATATTTTCAAGATTATTCTTATCACAACCCTATATCCTGGGACTGGTATTTTGAAGGGGCTAATCCAGACTCTTCTAACTTAGAAAATACCTATGCAACTTATCCCATTCCTGGAGTTTACGATGTCTCATTAACTGCTTCTGGAGACAGTGCTAACTACTTAACAGAAGTTAAAAACGATGCTATTATTGTAATGGATTATAATGGGGATCAGCTTCCTTTTTATGAGGGGTTTGAAAACATTAATTTTAATGCTCCAGAATGGATTTCTAATGTAGGAAATTGGAGTATAACTGATGAGGCTGCTTACAATGGAAATTACTGTTTAAAGTTAGAAAACGACGGAGTTTCAGAAGGCACTAAACATATGCTTGAAAGTAAAACTTTTGATTTATCTGATTCTACAAAGGCTTTTTTCAATTTTAAATATGCATTTGCTAGAAAAAATACTTCCAATAATGATTACTTAAAAGTATTAGCCTCCAATGACTGCGGCAAAACGTGGTCTGTTAGAAAAATCATTCAATATAGTCAACTGATTACTGCTCCTGATCAAAATAATTTCATTCCTTCGTTTAGTGATTGGAAAGAAGCCACAGTTACTAGTATTCTTGGACCTTTTTGTGTTCAAAATTTCAGGTTTAAATTTGAATTTCAGTCAGGCGGAGGGAATAATTTATATATAGATAATATTAATATTTCTTATGAAAACACTACAGGAATTTCCAATTCTTTTACTGGAAAAGTATCCATATACCCTAATCCAACTAATGATATTTTAAATATTGTTTCTAATAATCCTTTTTCTAAGATACAAGTGCTAGATATGATGGGTAAAGAGGTGCTAATGAATAATAAGTCCAATATTAAGAGTGCTGTAATAAATACTTCATTTTTAGATAATGGTTATTATTCNATTAAAATTTCACAAGGAAATCAAGTGAATTTCTATTCATTTATAAAGGCTAATTGACTAGTTTAAAATCAATTTGTCTTTTATGTAAATCAGCTTTTTTAACAATCACCTTTATTTCTTGACCAAGCTTAAAACTTTTTCTGGAGCTATGTCCGATTACAAGTTTTTGTTCATTGTNATAATAGTATTGATCATCTTTTATACTATTTAAAGGAATCATTCCTTCACACTTATTTTCATCTAGCTCTACATAGATTCCCCAATCTGTTAAACCATTAATCATCCCCTTAAACTGTTTCCCAATTTTTTCTCCTAGGTACAATACTTGCATATACTTAATGGATGCTCTTTCAGCATCAACCGCTTGCTTTTCCATTTTAGAAATATGATTGCAAGTATGTTCTAATTGCTCTTTAGAATGTCCGGGTTTTTCATTCAATGTGTGNAATAATTTTCTATGAACTATTAAGTCTGCATACCTTCTTATAGGAGATGTAAAGTGGGTATAGTATGGAAATGATAGGCCATAATGACCAATATTATCTGAACTATAAACAGCCTTAGACATTGATCGAATAATCATAGGAGAGATTAGATGTAGTTCCTTTTTTTCTTTAGCTTTTTTCATCACTTCATTTAATGAAAATGATATTGGCTTATTTTTTTTTCTTATAAGTNCATAACCCATAGATTGAAGGTATATTTTTAAGTCATTTAGTTTTTCTTCATTTGGGTCATCGTGTACTCGAAAGATGAAAGGGGAAAGAAGTTTATTTTTTTGTGGTTTCCCCATTTTTATAGCTACGTGCTTATTAGCAAGTAGCATAAACTCCTCTATTAACTGATGAGCTTCCTTAGATACTTTAATGAATGTTCCAACTGGGAATCCTTCTTTATCTAACTGAAACCTTACTTCAGAGCTCTCAATATTTAAGGCTCCGTTATTTAACCTTTTAGAACGAATGGTTTTAGCTATATTGTTAAGTGTAATTAGTTCATTTGACAAAGAATGCTTTTGTCCTTCAATAATTTCTTGTACATCCTCATATGTAAACCTATGGTTGGAGTGTATTACTGTTTTTCCAAACCAAGTGTCTAATATTTCTCCGTTAAGATTCATTTTAAAAACTACAGAAAAAGTTAATTTATCCTCCTTAGGTCTTAAAGAGCAAAGAACATTACTTAATTTTTCTGGTAGCATTGGAATAACTCGATCTACTAAGTAAACACTATTTCCTCTTTGAAAAGCTTCATTATCTANGGTAGATTTCTCTTTTACAAAATGACCAACATCAGCAATATGAACACCAACTTCAATTCTCTGATCATCAATTTTTTTAAAACTTAGAGCATCGTCAAAATCTTTGGCGTCTACCGGGTCAATAGTAAAGGTTGTTATATTTCTAAAGTCTCTTCTTTTTTTAGCTTCTTTATTATAATTTGGAATCTCTATTTTCTCCAGATCTTTAGTTACAGGTGAAAGAAACTTAGTAGGAAATCCAAATTCTGAAAGTATAGAGTTCATTTCTACGTTCAGCTCTCCAGGGTTACCTATAATTTCAATAACTGCTGCTTGAGGGCTTTTTGTGTTTTTAGGCCACGAAAGAAATTTAACTTTTACTTTTTGTCCATTTTTTGCACCATTTAAGTGCTTTTTTTCAATGAAAAAGTGAGTTTTTACAAATCTGTCATCAGGAATAAAAAAACTAAAATTGGGAGAGGTTTCTATAACACCTATATATTCTTTTTTTACTCTTTCTATAATTTTAATAATGCGACCTTCTTCTTTTCCCTTGAAAAGAGAGCTTCTCACCAATACTTTATCACCATTAAGTGCATTTTTAAGATTGGAAGGATGAATATAAAGGTCTTTTTCAATTTTTGGAGAAATAAAATATCCACCGCCCTTACTAACAGTTTGTATATGACCTTCGAGTTCAACATTACTGCTTTTCATTTGAAACTTTCCTCTTGATAGCTCTATTAAAACCCCATTTTTAGCTAATTGACTAAGAAGTGTAACAATTCTTTTTCTAATAAAAGGATCCTTTATACCTAAAACGGCAGCTACTTGCTTATAATTGTAAGCGTGATCTGGATGAGTTTGTAGAACTTTTAAAATTCGCTCCGATAGCACACGGTCTTTCATATTGAGTTAAATACAGTAAGTATTAATCACCTTTTTCTTGAGTTTCTAAAGCTTTTATTTTCTCTAGTATATCGTTAGCCTCTTTTGTTTTAGCATCACTAGCCGTTCGGTTAGAGTGCGACAATTTAAAGGCTTCTTCAGTGAGTGTTTTATACTTTTTAAGGAGCGTTTCTTTTTCTGTTTTTTTTTTTAAAAAGTCCAAACATTTGAGATAATTAAAAATTAAGTTGAATCAAAATTAGTTCTATTTAAAGATTAAGCAAAAGTTTATGGATAAAAGTATATTTAATGCAAATTTGTTAAACGAGTGATGAATCATTTTAGGATACTTCATGGTTTTTGTTGGCTTTATTTTTTCTAAATTAGAAACATTGAAACTCACAACATGATAAAAAAGATTGAACATATTGGAATAGCCATAGATAATGTTGATTCAAGTATGAAGGTGTTCGATAAACTCTTAAATAAGAAATCTTATAAGTCAGAGTTGGTTAGCTCCGAGGGGGTAAAAACACATTTTTATCAAGTTGGTGAGACTAAAATCGAATTATTGGAGACCATTAACGAAAGTGGTCCGATAAGTAAGTTTCTTTCAAAAAAAGGGCAAGGTATGCACCATTTAGCACTTCATGTAGATGATATTCATCAAGAGCTTAGTAGATTAAAAGCATTGGGATTTAAGGTTATTGGTGATGTTAAAAAAGGAGCTGATAGGAAATTAATATGTTTTCTTCATCCNAAAACTACTAGTGGAGTTTTGATTGAATTATGTCAGGAACTAACTGAAGAATAGTAGCTTCTTTTTTAAGAAGAACTGCATTAATACCTACACTTTTAGCTCCCTCAATATGCTGAGCAGAATCATCAATAAATAAAGTTTCTTGAGCTTTTAAATTATGGTCTTCTAAGACTTTATTAAAGCAATTTTTATCAGGTTTTCTCATCCCCATNTTAGAAGAATAATATATTTGATCAAAACAATTTTGAAAATCTTTTAAACAATTATTTTTTCTCAAATCAGTTTCAAATTTTTTAATATGAATTTCATTAGTATTACTCAATAAAAATATATTATAATCTTTTTTAAATTTTTTTATNAATTTTATTCTTTCATTTGGAATTTCTAATAGCATTGCATTCCAGGCGTTGATAAAATCGGATTCTTTAATATTTAATTTTTCATACTGTATTATCAAAGAGATGAATTTTTTTGAAGAAAATTTACCCTTTTCAAAATCATCAAAGATTTTAGATTGTTTTTTTTGGCTATATAATTTTTCAAAATTAAAGAACCCTAGTTTATAAAATTCTTNAACTGTTTTGGAGTAGTCTAGGTTTAAGATTACCCCACCTAAATCAAATATTATATTTTTAATCTTAGTCATACTTTCAATTAATGAAAACAAAGTATTAAAATTGCGTTGAATTTAGACNCATTNACGAAACTTTAAAGATCAAGTTATTTTGAAAAACTTTTTTACCANATCAATCATTTTTTTACTATTTGTTAGTTTCAGNGCTCAAAATAGTTTTAGTTTAGACACGTTAGTAGTTCAAACTACTCGAATACCGCTAAAAGTTAACGAGACGGGGAGAAGTATTAANATTCTTACTAAAGAGCAAATTCAAGAGTTGCCAGCCACTACCTTTTATGAGTTGTTACAAACTATTTCAGGAATAGAGATTCAATCTCGTGGTGGATTTGGTGTTCAAGGGGATATAGTCATGAGAGGATCAACTTTTTCACAAGTTTTAGTTTTAATAGACGGGATGAGAATCAATGATCCTCTAACTGGTCATTTCAACTGCTATGTTCCAGTTTCTAATATGGAAATCGAAAGAATTGAAATCCTTAAGGGAGCAGGTGCTTCTATGTATGGTCCTGATGCTGTTGGAGGAGTAATTAATATAATCACTAAGGGTTTTGATTCTTTAAAAAATGGAACTTCCTCTTCAGGAACCATAAACTATGGTGCTAATAAATTAATAAACTCAACAGCTGGTATTTTTCATAAGTCTAATAAATTTTACTTTGGCTTGGGGGTGTCATTAAATCAATCTATAGGAGATAGTATTCCGCCTGTTATTGTTGATTCTTCAATTACTTTAGAGGGATACAGAAATTATTTTGACATTAAAAATATCAGTCTTTCTGGAGGATATAAATTAAATGATTTATGGGAAATAAAGTTTAGATCTTCTATCCTTTCTAGCGATTTTAACGCAAGATATTTTTATACAACCAATACTTTTGATAAATCAACTGAAATCACATCTAACTGCTTTAACCGAGTCCAATTCCAAAGAAAAACAAATTTAGGTTCAACATTAGATATAAATGCAAGTTACAAACGAAGTAATGATGAATTTATATTTAGTCCTGATTTCCCGTCTACTAATTCTCATACCATGGATTTCATAAATTTTACCATAAATAGTTCAAAAGAAATTAAAAATAAGATCAAATTAAAATCTGGCCTACAAGGGGATTTTAGAAAAATAGAAAGCAATGATAGGGGGAATCACAGTGATTATCATTTTGGTGGATATTTAATGGGTGTTTATAAGTCAAATAATATGGTTTTTACAGCCATAGCTAGAGAAGATTATGATCAAAACTATGGCTTTGAATTTTGTCCTCAACTGAGTGCTTCTTATAGTATGAATAATATAGTCTTAAGAGCATCTGCAGGGAAAAGTATTAGGGCAGCAGATTATACAGAAAGATATGTATCTAATAATATAGTTGAGTTAACACCTGAAAGAAGCTTAGGAAATCCAAATTTAATTGCTGAAAAAGGCTGGTCGGAAGAAATTGGAATTAACTACTACCCATTTAAAAATATTTTATTTAAAGCAACCGCCTTTAGTAGGCAGTCTAAAAACATAATAGATTATATCTTAACAAATGAGAGTGATATTGGGAATGTAAGCGATATTGGTAGTTTATACCCAGGAGCAGATTATTTTTTCGCAAAAAACATCAATGATGTTTATGTCAATGGGCTTGAGTTAGAATTAAATACTAAATTTATTATTTCAGAAAACAAGATCTTAGGCTGGCAAATAGGATATACCTTTACAGATATTAGTAATGATAATCTTGGAATTTACTTATCAAGTTTTGCTAAGCATCTTATCAACTCCCAAATTATTTTAAAATATAATTCTTTACAATTCTCTATTTCTAGCCTGTACAAAGAAAGAAAGCAGCAGCTTGCAGAATCCATTTCTTCTACACTAGAAAGTAATTATGCATTATTAAATGGTAGAATAGGTTACGAAATCAAAAATGGAGTTTACTTCAATATTCAAATACTCAATATAACCAATACTAACTATCAAAATATTCTTGGGGCAAAAATGCCTGGAAGATGGTTAATGGGAGGTATTAAATGGGATATTAAGTAATGTTAAAAGTCCTGGGTTATATTCTTTTTATTAATAATCCTTTGATTAACTTTCTTTTTACTCATAATATTTTTATTTGTCATAAAGTATCCAATGATACTGGTAACAAATAATATCCAAAATAGTATAATAATATTCATAATATTAATTTTAAAATGAAAGTATTTAAAATTCAATAATTGTTTAACTTTGTTTAATAATTCTTAAACAAAACCAGAATTTAACTTCACAAGAAAAATTTATTTATTCTTTAAATTATTACTAGTAATTAGATTTTTTTTTTGCAAATTTGCCATCCAATTTAGTTTGAAACTAAGTTAGGGCCCATAGCTCAGTTGGTTAGAGCACCTGACTCATAATCAGGGGGTCGAAGGTTCGAGCCCTTCTGGGCCCACACTAAAATTAAAGAGTCATATCTTTTAAAATGGTTGACTCTTTTTTTAGTCTTTATATTAATTGCAGTCAATAAATCAAATTTCTCCTAAAAGCATATAAAAGTTATTAACTTTTATAATTATTACTTCAAACAAACTTGCAGTATTTAACTGTTTAAACTAACTTAATTGATTATAATATAATTAATAAAATGTTTATAGCTCCTTTTCTTCTTTTCATCTTGGGTTTAACACTAACCTTTATTTGGACGCTTTCTAATAAAGTATAGCTTTATATCGTGTTGAAGCACTTACTATTTTTATTGGTGTTTGTTTTGTCAAATACTTTTTTCCATTCTCAGTATTTGGTCTCATGTGTATATTTAGGAATTTCATCAAGTAATGTTTTATCTGGAGCAACAGGTCTTTCGCTAGATTATGATGTTAAAATGTATAAGTTAACTTACAATACAGTAGATACAGATAGTTTGCCTACAATTGCTACCGGAGCATTTTTTATCCCAACCAACACAACTTGTACCGATTTCCCCATTGCAGTTTATAATCATGGTACTACCTTAAGAAAAAATGATGTTCCTTCCAATAATAATCCTGAGGCCATTATCGGAAAAGTTTTTTCAGCTGGGGGATATTTTGTTTGTATGCCTGACTATATTGGCATGGGCGATAGCCCTGGTTTTCACCCATATGTACATGCTAAATCTGAGGCTACTGCATCTGTAGATATGGTTAGAGCGGCAAGAGAATATTTAAGCACTACTAATTTTGTTGATAATAATGAGCTATTTCTAACAGGATACTCACAAGGAGGGCATGCCTGTATGGCAACCACCAAATTTATTAATGATGAAAATTTGCAATCAGAATTTAATATTGTAGCATCAGCACCTTGTTCTGGTCCATATGATCTTTCTGGAATAATGGCTGATACAATAATTGCGCCTTCGCCTTATTCTAACCCTGGATATATTGTTTATTTGCTTGCTTCATATCAATTGGCTTATGGCAATATATTTAATTCATGGTCTGATGTTCTTTATCCACCTTATGATACAATTGTTCCTCCTTTTTTTAGTGGTAACAACACCACTTTGGATATGGGTTTACTGAATAGCCTCATCCCTAACCAAATGAGTTTGTTAATTAGAGATACCTGCCTAAATAATTTTATAAATGATTCTATCAATAAAAATCATCCTTGGTGGCGCGCACTTATTGATAATGATAATTACGATTGGCTTCCATTGAAACCTTTAAGAATGTACTATTGTACAGCTGATGAACAAGTTGCTTATACCAATGCTCTTAATGCTGAAAATAGTATGATTAATAATGGCGCTTTAGACGTTCAGGCTATAAATATGGGAAACAATGATCATGGAGGATGCATTTTACCAGCTTTATCTTCGGCTTTTAATTGGTTTCAAAACCTAAAAACACCCTGCAATGTTTCATCTTCAATAAATCGAAATTTAATTTCATATGAGGTTTACCCAAACCCCTTTACAAATGAATTAAATGTACAGTTTACTGAGAAAGTTAATTTATCAGTTTATACTATGGATGGAAAATTGCTAATAAATAAAGACGATGTTCAAAATATAGAATTGGTAACATCTAATTGGTCAAAAGGGATTTATATAATAAAAGCAAAAGGATCAGCTGCCTATCAAAACGCAATAATTACTAAGCTGTAATTGATTTAATTAATTATTTTCGTCATAAATAGGGGATGTAGCTCAGTTGGCTAGAGCGCTTGACTGGCAGTCAAGAGGTCGTGAGTTCGAATCTCATCTTCTCCACTTTAGGAAAAAGGCGGTTTAATTACCGCTTTTTTTCGTTTCCTAAAAATACAAAGTCACATATTAGTCACATAAAGTATTCATTTTTGATCTTTTTTAAATCGTGGACAGCGTGTCCATTGTGGACATATACGGACAACGTGGACGTCATGGACAATTATTTTTTTCTTATCTTAATGTTTTAAATCTACAATATGAAGAAATTTTTTGATTTTTTGTATGTAAGACCATATAGATTGTTTGACTAAGCTCATTTTAAACCTTTTATATTCTTTTCAACCATCAAGTAAATATTAATCCTTTTTCGTAAAATCTTTATTTGTTTTTACACATCTTTAATATTTGATTTGATATATGAAATTTTATAAAATGAGTTGGTTTGTTGATTTAAAGCCAATTGAAAAATCTTTATTCTTATTCGGAGTTATATCTATTAGCATCATGTTAGTTTCATATTTTTACAATCAAATTCCAGTCATTTAAATTTCTTTCTTTAAGTCCAAATATTATAAAATTTAAATCCTTTTTTTTAAAAAATACTTTTGTAAATATCTTTTTCCTTTAATTAATTAGATTAATATTTCATTATTTAGGGATGTTTGTTTAATTACTTAAGGGGGGATATTCATAACCCATCCTCCTTTAAGTGTAATGCTGTTCCCCAAACATCATTTTTTACTAAAACTTAGAGTTTTTTTTAACTACATTTGCGTTGTCGATATTCACGTATTGACAAACAGGTTAAAAGGGTATGGTTGGTATGGTTGCCTTTCATATCCTTTTTTCTTTACTCATAAAGGGGATAATTATACTAATGGAATTTAAAAGATTCAAAAGAAAAGGACTCGTGTTCAATAACAACAGTATTGGACTAGGGTTGGAGGTAAGAATTAAAAAAAAAATTAAGGTCTTTCGAGTAGAACGCTTAACAAAAGATGATAATGATTTTGAATACCTAATATATAATGGTCCTGACCTTATAGACGCATCTCTTAAAAAAGAAATAGTAGATTTTTTTGAGACTAATGACGTTAAATACTCTTTCTTTGATGGAGAATTAAAAATTTGGAATAAAATTTCTTAATTTATAGATTAAATATTTTTACATAAATGAAACACTTTTACTTGGATTGGAATTTTAATTCAATCGACCTTAGAATATGTTTGCCAATTTTACTTACCCTAGTATTTTTCTCAACCTATTGGTTTGTTTCAAAATCTGAAAGAATTAAAAATAAATTTTACTCAAAGTATGATTTTGACAATGCTTCAGTTAAACATATTTTTTTTACTAAATATTTTGGTTTTTTTTCAATGGGTATTGCCCCAACTATTATCTGCCTACTTTATTTACCTGAAATGTCACTAAAGAAATTAGGCTTTTCCTTTATCTCTGATACTTTTTTCTTTTCATTAGTTTGGACTATAGGGCTCTCAATATTAGTGGTTCCATTGGTTTATTTTTCCGCTAGAAACCCAAAAAACTTAGTTAATTATCCTCAAATAAGAGCTAAAACTTGGACAAAAAAAACAATTTTTATAAATGCTCTTGGATGGTTTTTGTACTTATTTGGATATGAATTTTTATTTAGAGGAGTATTATTAATTCCTCTTATAGATCCATTAGGTATGTGGCCAGCAATTGCTATTAATATTGCTTTATATTCAGCAACTCATATCCCAAAAGGCTTAGATGAAACTATCGGAGCCATTCCTTTAGGATTTGTTCTTTGCTTGTTAACAATATCATCAGGAACAATTTGGATTGCTTTTATCGTTCATGTCGTTATGGCTTGGACCAATACATTTACAGCATTAAAATTTAATCCTGAAATGCAATATCAAAGATAATGATCAATTTAAAAGGAAAAGTTGCTGTCATTACTGGGTCTAGCAGGGGGATTGGTAAATCCATAGCTGTAGAATTAGCTAAGCAAGGTGCATATATTGTTTTAAATGGAAGAAATCAGTCAAGATTAGAATCTGCTAAATTAGAATTAGGGAAGATTCACAATAATATTGTCAGCTATTGTTGCGATGTTTCAGATATTAATCAAGCAAATGAACTTATTAAAACAGCTATACAACATTTTGGAAAATTAGATATATTAATTAATAATGTTGGTATATCCATGAGGGGAGATGTCGCAGATTTGAACCCTGAAGTTTTTAAAACGGTTTTTGAAAGCAATGTGCTAGGTTCAGTTTACCCTACTGTCCCAGCACTTAAAGAACTTAGGAAAACAAAGGGAAGTGTTGTCTTTATTTCAAGTTTGGCGGGGATTAGAGGATTGCCTTTCCTTTCTGCATACAGCTCCTCAAAAATGGCTTTAAGAGGGATTACTGAATCTATTAGAATTGAAGAAAAAAAACATAATATTCACGTAGGGCTTGTGCTAGTGGGAATCACTCAAATAGAGCATAATAAGGAAACCATTTCATCAGACGGCTCTAAAAAAGTCCTAAAAAAAAGAGACTCATCTAAAGTAGACTCAACAGAGAAAGTCGCAAAAAAAGTTTTGAAAAATATTCAAAAAAGAAAATTCATTACTACGCTCACTCCCATTGGTAAATTAAATAAATTTTTGCAAGCCAGATTTCCCCTGCTAGTTGAAAAAATAATTTTAGGAAATCTTGATAAATTTCAAGAAAAAAGTGAGTGACTATGCTGATCGGTAAAGATTTTGATAAAATAGAATTTTCATTTTTTGGATTAAACCTCTTAGAGCCTAATGCTTTTATTGGAGATTCAATAATCTTAATTACCGCTATTTTCTTAGCATCAAAGCTGAGAAGATTTGATATGTCAAATCCATTTTTTAAAAACTGGAGATATTTCTTTTTATTATTTGGTTGTGGTATGTTTTTAGGAGGGGTGGGTCATTTAATTTTTAATTATTTTGGATTTTATGGAAAATATATTCCATGGCTAATGGGCATTTGGGCAGTTTATTTTATTGAAAAAGCCATGATTTCTTTGTTAAAAAATAATTATAAAGTATTACTGAATAAAGTCATACTATTCAAATTATTTCTTTTTCTATCATTAGAAATTTTTGTTTTTTGTTTTATTGATATGTCTGAAGATCATTCTATAGGTTTGAGAGTGCCGGCAATAAATTCTACTATTGGTTTTATTTTTTCTTTAGGATTTTTAGGCTATAAATTCAGCAAAGAGATAGATAAAAATTTCATTTATTTTTTATACAGTGTTCTTTTAATGATTCCGTCTGGAATTTTTATTACCTATAAAATTAATATTCACCCTTGGTTTGATAAAAATGATTTTGGGCATTTAATCCTTGTATTAACCATGATCTTTTTTTATAGGGCAATCAAATCTTACTCTGATATTATCTTGAAAGAGAATTAATTTTTTTATTGAAATGATGATTTTTTATAAGTTTAATTTATTTTTGGATATGCGTTTTATAATTAAAATAGTATTTGTTAACTTGACAATTAATTCACCAATTTAATTAATGAAATTAAGATATTTAACATTGTTTTTTGCTTTATCACTTACCTGCTCTTGTTTTGCTCAAGACAGGTTTCTTGAAAGTGATGTGGTCATGGATCATGATACCATGTTCTTAAAAAAAGAAATGCATAAAATAACGGCAATAGTGTATAATAAACATGGTGATATTGGCTATTTCAAAAATGGACTTAGGGAAGGTCTGCATAAAGAATGGTTTAGAAATGGGAACTTAAAAGACGAAATAAACTTTAAAAATGGCTTAAAACATGGTGAATTCAGATATTGGGATGACAAAGGTCAATTACTAAAAGAAGGGCATTATGTTAATGACTCTTTGGATGGATTTATTAAAGAATGGTATCATAATGGCAATATTAAACTTGAGGTTCACTATAAAAATGGTAAAATGCACGGCTTAAGAACCGAATGGTATAAGAGTGGACATAAATGGTCTGAGCAACAAATGGAAAATGGTTATGTTATATCTGGAAAGCATTTTTATAACGATGGAACTGAAATTACTCATGGTAATTTTTTTAAACATTGAGTAAAACCCAACTTACCTTAAAAATTTGTGGATATTCAAGTCTTGTAATGGGTGGAATATTCTTTTTTAAACCCTATTTTTATGCATCTTTAGAAGGAGCAAATTTTGAAAATATTGCATGGCTTAGAAATTTAGGAGCTGCTTTAATTTCTGTAAATGGAATTGGAGCATTATTAGCTGCTTCAGACCCCTTAAAAGAAAAAAAACTATATGATGTTGTCTTACTTGCTTCTTGTTTAGAAACAATTGCCTTGTCTTGGTCTACTTACTCTTGGGAGTTCTCAGCTACAGTTCACGAATTGATTATTATCCCTCTTATATTAGCTGGATTAGTAAGTGTTTTATTATTAATATTTAGACCTAAATAATGTGGGTTATTAATATTATTCTCTCAGGTTTTTTCCTTTTATTTTTTGCTATTATCATGAATGCCATAGTTCAATATTTAAAAATTATGACTTGGTATGATTTTTTGATGATGCTAAAAAATAGTTCCAACTCAATAAAAATTCGTTTAATCGATTATTTATGGCTTTTTGTTGGATATCCTTTTTTATTGGGACTTATTATATACTACTCCACAAAAATTTTCTTTTGTTAAACTTTATTGTTGTTTATTAGTTTTGTAACTTTATTGAAAAATTATATAATGAAGAACCTTTTAATATTTCTATTCTTAATCCCTTCTATTTTTTTAGCTCAAGACCAACTAACTTTCAATGATATCTTAAAAATTAAAAATCAAGATATTTTTTTAAAGACAGTTATCGAAAAAGGGTATTCTGAAGGTAATTCTGATGGAGAAAAAACTTACTACGGCAAGGGACTTTCTAAAGATAAAACTGAAGCTACTGATTGGGCTGAATACACCTCATTAACATCTGAATTCTATTTTGAACAAAGCAATCTTGAATATTCTAGAAAATATTCAAAAGGTAAAAAATGTTATTACGATCAAATAGTTTCAGAGATAAAAAACACTTGTGAATATAACAAAGTAATGAAACATTCCTCCACCAAAAATGGACCGGTAAATTTTACTACATATAAATGTCCAGGAGCAAAGTATAAAGGGTATTTAGGATTTGCTCAGGTAGATGGAAATGGAGTCATTCAATTATTTCCTAAGTAGATAATTATAAATTCACATATACTCCAGCTCTTAAGGCTGAAGATCCTATACCTGCTTCACCCATAATTCCAAATTGCTCAGAAATATTATATCTTCCCCCAAAACATATCCTAATAGAGTAATCCTGTCTTAAACTTCCGTTCCCTATTCCAAATCCACAATAAAAATTACCTTTTTCATCATTATAGGGATAAAAATTTATTCTTAAATGAGTCCTTGTCCAATTATAAATCGTAGTATTATTTAGGAAACTACTATTATAAACAGCTTCACCTATATAGCAATAATCAATACCTAATCCGATTAAATTTTTAATTTTTAATTCTGCAAGAAATCCAACTGGGTAATTAAACTCTCCACCTGTCATACCTAGCCCTATCCACCCATTGATTGTAAAGGCTATTCTATCTTCATCTTCATTAGTTAATTTATAAAACTCATTTTGATTTTCAGAACTTAAGTCTTCTTGAGGATTAACATCTTTAAATACTTTACTTATTTCATGCTCTTTAAACTTGTAATTCTTATCAGCACTTTCAAACCAAATCATTTTAGAACCAACTTGCTCAAAACCATTGGGGTATTCAATTTTTTGAATTTTCCCTTTAAAGCTTCTTCCATCATTTAGTACAATAGTTACATCTTCTATTCCTATTAACAAAGAAATCTGTTTTAAAGAGTACTCTGTTAGTGATGCATTATTAGAGCTTCCAGAGACAATTTTTTTTGCTACATTTTCTTTATTATTGCTTTCAGAACTTGCTTTTGTAGAAGAATCGTCTTTTAAGATTGCCTTTTTAATTTTTTGAAACTTCTTAATTTCTACTTTACTTAAGTAAATTATTCTGTTATTAGATGTTTTAAAAAAGTATCCATCTTGATCCTTTTTTTCTAGAATCCCTCTATAGTTTTTATCATTATTAGTAGTAAAAACTATAGAGTCACCAATTTCTTGTCCAAAAAAACTTATGAAAGAAGAAATGAAAAGAAGAAATGATAAATTTCTCAAAAATCAATCTTTTTTAGCTATGTTGAATCCCATAGATAATCCAATATAGCCTCCGTCTCTGCCGCTGGAATAAAATAAATTTACTGGAATATTTAAATATCCTGAATGGAAAGTTCTTCCAATAGCCCATACCCATCCAGTTTTAAATTTTATATCTCCTCTACTATCTGCCCTTTCACTAGTTTGTGGTCTAACACCCATAGTAGCTTCATCCCAATCCCAGGAACTTACATAATTATCATCATCTTCACTAACCCAGTCTGTAACTACATCATAGCTTCCTCCTGGGATATTTCCTTTATAATAACCTTTTGACATTTGGCTTAATCTAAAAGTTGGACCAAAACCAAATTCCCAACCATTTTTCGAACTTCTAAAACCATTTAGCAAAGCAAATGATGGACTAAACATTTCTTTTTCAATACCATTTATAAAAATCAAACCTTCAACTAAAGCTTGGAAATTACCCGCGCTTAAATATGATCCCTCAAATTGATATCCTATTTGAGAAAGTATGGTTGGGTTATTCATTCCCCACCCACCATAAAATTCTTCAGCTTGTAAAACTTTTGCAGTATTTCCAATTACATATGAAAGACCCATTCTAGGACCATTGTTTTTAAGATAAGTAACAGGAGCTTCAGGTGGTTGATTAAAATACACCAAAGAATTTAAAAGTTCTTGGCTATTTTCTATCCCTAATACTTTGTTAACCACAATAGTCACCATAGTTTGAATTTCACTATCCAAATTGATAAATTCTTCAACAGCAACTTTATCATATTCGCCACTTTCTACATTAAGAATTTTTACTGTAACAACTATTTTTTTTCCCAAACTTTCAATAGCTCCAGTAACAACTTTATCAACTTTAGCCGCTTTACCTACGCTTAATAAACATTTTTTCCCAAAACAATTAGAAACATCTATTTTACTATCATTAATTATTTCCTGTAAATCTAGTTTATCTAAAACATTAAATTGTTCAGACTTTGTGGTTACTATTCTAAGAACGCTTTCAGCCATTTCTGGACTAATTTTAGCCCCTTGAGTATATACGCTAACTACAGCTGCGCTTTGCAATTGAGCATTAATTGTTAGAAAACTAAAGCAGCTTAGAAATAGAGCTTGGATTGTTTTATGTATTTGTTTCATAATTTTATTTTTAAGTAAAATTACTGCTTTAATGTTATTACTTACACAAAACAACTTTAAAAAAGTATATTATATTGGTAAATAAAACCACTTAAAAATTTGGTAATCAAGTATTTAATCTTAAAATAAAAGATTTTATTTAACTCTTTAGTATTGATCTTGTACTTCTTAGAATTAAAAATCTTAAGGCACTTTTAGGGAAAATTTTTAAAAATCTAAGAGACATTCTATTCTTCCATCCAGGAATAATGATGGGCTTTCCACTTAAGGTATCTCTTACTGCTTTTTTAGCAACTTCACTTGCGGCAGTTACAGAAAGTCTAGCAAAAAATCCACCTTTATTAATTTGATTTTTTACAACATCATTAGTAGGGGTAGCTCCGGGCTGTAGCAAGCTTACGCTAATATCATAAACTTTCAATTCTACTCTCANAGCTTCAGTAAAATATTTAACATAAACTTTTGAAGCAGCATATATAGATTTATAAGGACAAGGAAAATTAGCTATCATACTGGCATTATTAAGTATGTATGATGGTGAATTATTTTTTAAATTAGGTATAAAATAGTGNGTAAGGTTAGTAGTAGCCTTAACATTTAAATCAATCATTTTTTCAATATATTCAATAGAGTAATCTTCAAAAGATCCAACCCCTCCAAAACCTGCATTGTTTATTAAAAAATCAATNGAGTATTCATTTTTTTTAACCCAATTAAATATACTTTTGNAACTATCTTTTTCTGTTAGATCAATTTCAAAATAATCNGATTGAACNCCNAATTTNTCTTTGATATCTAATGATAATTTTTCAAGATTTTCATTAGGTAAAGAAACTAATAATACATTTCTCTTTAAAGAAGCGCATTCTTCTACCATATGCAATCCCATTCCTTGGCTAGCGCCAGTAATAAGTGTGTATTTCATATTAATAATACTTTATTCAAATGTAAATAACATTATTAATTTCTGTTACATTATATTTAAGTAATTTTTATAAAATAATAAATGGATTTAATTAGAGAAATTTCTTTAACGTTTTCAAAAAAAAGTTATAGAAACTTCATCAAGTTTTTCACAAGAAAAAGACCCAGTGACTCAAGAAAAGATGTGCAAGTTTTTNAAGANCTTGCTATTTTTTACAAGTCTAATAGTTATAAAAAACTCCCCTATAAAGGTGCTGCAAATTACCACGCCATTAGAAAAAGAATAATCAAAGAGCTAATTAATTTTTTAATTATTGAAAATACGGAGTCTAAGTTTAAATCTACTAATCGTGAGGGCATGTTAACCTTAGCCAAATATTTTATAGATTTTAAAAAATATTCAGAATCTTGGGAAGTGCTTAATAAAGAAGAAAAATATTCAGAAAAAACTAATGATTATTTAACCAGTTTAAAAATACAAAGATTAAAATTAGAAATACTTCCTTACTACCCTGATGGAGACTTTAATCTTATCAAAAAAAAAATAATAGAGCTGCAAAAGAAACAGGCACAAGTAGATGAATTTCAATTGTATTTTATTCAAATGAAAAATCTATTTATTGAAAAAATTAAAAATGGGGATGTAAGTTTTTCATCTAACGATTATAAAAAATCTCTTCTAGAATTTGANAATTTAAAAACAGAAATTAATGACCCACAGATTCATCTTAAAAATATTGAAATAATCAGAGTTGAATATGCAATAGAAAAAAATTATNATGATTTGGCCATAATTTTAGAAAATTATTACAAAGAACTCGATTTTGAGCTAGATAATTTTAANTATCAAAATTATTATGCCAACATTGAATATATTATGTCTTACACCTATTTAGACATTAGAGATTTTTTCAAGTCTAAAAAGCATTTGGAAAGACTTCATAATTTAATGTTATTAGAAAATAAAATATTTTATTCATACTTAGGAAGATATATTGCCATTGATAGTTTTATTAAAGTTTTTGATTATCAAATCAATGAAGCTATAACTGTAATTAAGGATACCATTAACCAGTATAATGAGAAGTTAAACCTGCGAGAAGGCTTCAATTTATTATTGAATTTATCTGCATTATTATTAATTAATCATGACTATAAGCAGGCTAATAAATTTTTAAATGAGTTCAATAAATCAGATTCCTATTACCAAAAAACCATGGGAAGAGAATGGCTACTTAGAAAAGAAATGATAAGAGCATTAATTCTCTTAGAATTAAAACATATTGACCTGGCAGAAAAAACTTTAATATCTNTAAAGCAGAAATATGCTGATTTATTCTCCTCAAAACAGTATAAAATGGTTTACCCCTTTATAAAAGCCTTAGAAAAATACATTAATGAACCTCATGANATAGATTTGGAAGAGCTTAAAAGCTTAGAAAAGGCATTTGATTTTCAAAAAGAAAAAGTCTTTAGAGACCCTAGATTAATTATGTTTTATGCTTGGCTTAAAGGGAAATATACCAATCAAAAAACCTACGACATTTTATTAAAAGAGTACAACTTATTAGACTAATAATATTCGTAATAAATTTTATCCCCAGTTTGGTACCCAACCCAGTTAGAAGTTAGGATAAGAGCCAAACTATTTATTTTTAGTTTATTTATAGTACAAGTTTGGGTGTCATCTAGGTTAACACTAGAAACAAAATAATTGAAGGTCACTTGGGTTTTATCTTCTGAAAACTCCCAAGATCCATTAGCTACATCAATACCTGCTTGATTAAAATTATCTACGTCTTTAAATTGAATGGTTCCATCCTTTAAAAACTCAATGAAACTCCCATCGCTGTCAATATCAAAAATTTCTCCAGTATTTCCATCTACATATTGTATAGGTCTCCATTTTTGACAAAGTCTTGAAGTCTTGCCGATTAAAGTAAATCCTGGACCTTCTTCATATTTACTACAAGACATAAAAGTTGAGATGATAAAAAAAGGTAAAATAAGTTTTGAAAATTTCATGATTTTAAAATTAATTTTCTTTAAAGATAAAATTAATTCTATTGAAAATATTATCACTTAAATTTTAAAGGCCTCTTATCACTTTTATTGATTAATGAATAAGAATGATACATTTGCAACTTATTTTAAACCATGAATATTAGAAATATTGCTATAATTGCCCATGTAGACCATGGTAAAACAACATTAGTAGATAAAATGATCTACGCTTGTAATGCAATAGATCAAAGAAAAGAACAAAAAGAATTAATTCTTGACAATAATGATTTAGAAAAAGAAAGAGGAATCACTATCTTATCTAAGAATGTTTCTGTTCAATATAAAGGACATAAAATTAATATTATTGATACTCCAGGTCACGCTGATTTTGGAGGAGAAGTAGAAAGAGTATTAAATATGGCCGATGGCGTGCTACTTTTAGTAGATGCTTTCGAAGGGCCTATGCCTCAAACTAGATTTGTTTTACAAAAAGCTATAGAACTAGGGTTAAAACCAATGGTTGTTATTAACAAAGTGGATAAGGAAAATTGTCGTCCTGAAGAAGTACAAGAAAAGGTATTTGATCTAATGTTCAACCTTGACGCAACTGAAGAGCAGTTAGATTTCCCAACTATTTATGGTTCAGCTAAATTGGGATGGATGAACGATGACTATAAAAATGTAAATGATAATATTTTTCCATTGTTAGATGCGGTTATTAATTTTATCCCATCGCCCATAGTAGAGCAGGGAACTACTCAGTTATTAATTACATCACTTGATTTTTCAACTTTTATAGGCAGAATAGCCATTGGGAGATTGCAAAGAGGAGAATTAAAACAAAATCAACAAATTTCACTTGTAAAAAGAGATGGAGAAATTAAAAAGTGTAGAATTAAAGAGCTTTATTTATTTGAAGGGTTGGGAAAATCAAAAGTAGAGGAAGTTGTTGCTGGAGACTTATGTGCAATTGTTGGTTTGGAAGGCTTTGAGATTGGTGATACTGTTGCCGATTTAGAATCCCCAGAGGCTTTACCAACGATAAAAATTGATGAACCNACNATGTCNATGTTATTTACCATAAACGACTCGCCATTTTTTGGTCAAGAAGGGAAATTTGTAACNTCAAGACACTTAAAAGAAAGATTGGAGAAGGAACTGGAAAGAAATCTAGCTTTAAAATTAGAGAGTACAAATTCTTCAGATTCCTTTAATGTTTTTGGGAGAGGGGTTCTTCACTTNTCAGTATTAATTGAAACTATGCGAAGAGAAGGTTATGAATTACAAGTTGGACAACCACAGGTCATTATAAAAGAAATAAATGGAGTTAAGCACGAACCAGTAGAAGAGCTTACAATTGANNTACCAGAAACACATTCAGGAAAAGCAATTGAGGTGGTTGCTATTAAAAAAGGAGAAATGTTAAGCATGGTTCCTAAGGGGGATAGAATGTTGCTAGAATTCAATATCCCTTCTAGAGGAATTATTGGATTACGAAACTATCTATTAACAGTTACTGCTGGAGAAGCTATAATGTCTCATAGATTTATAGAATTTCAACCTTACAAAGGGGACATCCCACAAAGACAAAACGGTTCTTTAATTTCAATGGAAAAAGGAAAATCAATACCATTTAGTTTGAATAATTTGCAAGAAAGAGGGAAGTTTTTTGTTGATCCTAACGAAGATATTTACGAAGGACAGGTAATAGGTGAGAATTCAAGAGGNAATGATTTAGTAGTTAACGTAACGAAGACTAAAAAATTGTCAAATATGAGATCTTCTGGAGCAGATGATAAAGTGAAAATTGCTCCANCCATAAGGTTTTCTCTAGAAGAAGCTTTAGAATATATTCAAGCAGATGAATATGTTGAAGTAACTCCTTCAAAAATTAGGCTAAGAAAGGTTTTACTTAAAGAGCATGAAAGAAAAAGAGCTAATAAATAAATTTTAAAAGTTTAACTTAAGTGACTCATTAACGACCTCATTTGTTTGTATTTAATTACTTTTATTATGTAGTAATTTATAAATGAAGAATTTCATCATAATTTTTTTGAGTCTTAGTTATTTTTCAAATTATGCTCAGCAAACAACTCCAAAAATTTTAGTTTCTGTGGTAGTTGATCAAATGAAGTATGAATATGTTGATAGGTTTTGGGATGAATTTGGTGAAAAAGGAATTAAAAAGTTAGTTAATGAAGGCATTTTTTGTAGAAATACTCACTATAATTATATTCCNACTTATACAGGGCCAGGACANGCAANTATATTCACAGGGACAACACCATCTGTCCACGGAATAATAGGAAACAACTGGTATAGTAGAAAAGATTTTTCACCTGTATATTGTGCTGGTGATTGGGCATCTCAAACTATATGTTTATGTAAGAAGCCTCATGAAAAGACCAATCCAGGAAGCGGTCAAATGTCTCCTGTTTCATTATTATGCAATACTGTAGGAGATCAACTNAAAATTAAAGATTCGTTGTCAAAAGTATTTGGAGTTTCCATAAAAGACAGAGGCGCCATCTTATCTACAGGAGCTCTCGCAGATGGAGCTTATTGGTTAAACAATGACGCAAAATGGATAACCAGCTCATTTTATAGAAATAATCTTCCAGAATGGGTTGTTAAATTTGATAAAAAATATTCTATTGAATCCTACATGAATAATAGTTGGACAGGAACTACTTTTGAATATGATTTAAACAAAATATTATTAGAAACTGGACCATCTTCAATCAAGTCTTCTCCTAAAGGCAATAACTATACTTTAGACTTTTCAAAAGAGCTAATTAAAAATGAAGACTTAGGAACGGATAACCATGTTGACTTTTTAGTGATCTCTTTTTCTTCTACAGATTATGTAGGGCACAAATTTGGACCCGATGCAGAAGAAGTAAAAAGTATGTATTTGAATCTGGATCAACAGATTGCAGATCTTATTCAATTCCTCGATAATCATTGTGGCTCCAATGAATTTATAATTTCACTAACCTCTGATCACGGAGCAGGTACATCACCAGTTGAAATAGAAAGAAAAAGACTTAAGGGAGGCAATTTCGTATCAAGAGAAATTTTNCCTGANCTTAATAGTCAGTTAGAGTTAAAATTTGGAGTCCCTAATATTTTAGCAAGATACTCCAATATGCAATTTTATATAAATCATCAAAGATTNGATTCTCTTAATATTTCAAAAAAAGCGGTTTTTGAAGAAGCTAGAAATTGGTTAAAAAAACAATCTTCTGTAGATGAGGTTTATTCTATAAATACGCTCTACAATTCTATAGGGTCATTAAAAATTAANAGCTTAATAAATGGAATTTATCCTAATAGATCTGGTGATATTTTTCTCACACTTAAACCTGGATATATAGAATGGTCNACTAAGACTGGGACAACTCATGGGACACACTATAATTACGATTCCCATGTTCCTTTACTTTTCTATGGACACAACATTCAACCTAAACAAATTTACAGGAATATTAAAATAATAGATATTGCACCAACATTATCTATTTTGCTTAGATCTGCTTTCCCAAATGCTTGTACTGGGAATCCAATAAGTGAAGTATTNTAAAACTAAAATAAATGTCTAATAGCCTAAAAGTTTTATTTTCTTTATCATTTTTGTTTGTNTANTCTATGGGATGGANCCAAAATAATGATACTATTTTTGAAAATCAACTTTATGTAAAATTAAAATCATTNGACAATATTTCAGAATCTTCATGGAAGTCAGTAGAAAATTCTCCAAATAATATTAATTCATCTGTCTTCCCTTTTGGAGGNTTTTTAGACTCCATAGGATTAATTAATATTAAGCAACCTTTTGGTAAAAAAAAGAATGCTGAAAAATTATATTTAACATTTTTACTAGAGTTTACAGATAAAAAGCATGATCTAAATAAAATTATAAAAGATCTTAGCAAATTTAGTGAGGTTGATTATTCTGAACCAAAGTTTAAAGATTTTGAAGACTACATTCCGAACGATCCTAGCTATAGTAGTTGCTGGCACTTAAATAAAATTCAAGCAAATTTAGCTTGGGACCTTGGAATTGGGAATAGTAACGTTGTGGTATCCATTGTTGATGATGCCATTACAATTAATCATCCTGATTTGCAAAATGTAATTTGGGTAAANCCTAATGAAATTCCCAATAATGGAATTGATGATGACAATAACGGATATATCGATGACATTAATGGATGGGACACCTATACTAATGACAACGATCCAAGCCCCCATAGCAACACACCTGCTTGGGCTCACGGTACTCATTGCGCTGGAATTGCTGGAGCTCATACAGATAACAATGTAGGGATATCATCAGTTGGGTTTGGTGTTTCTTTAATGGCTGTTAAAACAGCAGACAATAATGGCCTAGTAAATCAAACTTGGGATGGGGTCTACTATTCNATAGTATCAGGAGCGGATGTGATAAGTTGTTCTTGGTCCAGCGGATCTTACTCACAAACAAATAACAACATAATTGAATTTGGTATAAATAATGGATCTATAATTGTTGCTGCCTCTGGAAATAATGGTGCAAATTTAGCAAGTAACCCTAAATATCCAGCTTGTTATAATGGAGTTATATGTGTAGCAAATACCACATCTTCAGACATCAAAGCTGGGTCATCTAATTATGGTACTAGAATTGATGTTGCTGCTCCAGGAAGTTCTATCTTGAGTACTATTCCATATTCAGGATATGACACTAAAACTGGGACTTCGATGTCCGCTCCTATGGTAGCAGGATTATTAGGCCTTATGAAATCTTTTTCACCAAATGCCTCTAATGAGCAATTAATTGATTGTATGAAAAGCTCCTGTGATAATATAGATGCTTTGAACCCATCATATGCAGGTCTACTAGGATCTGGAAGAATCAATGCTTACCAAGCACTACTCTGTTTATCCCCCCCTGTTGCTGATTTTTTGATTAGGGTTGAAGATAGTTGTTCNGGAGAAATTCAGTTTTTAGATGCTACCTTAGGAGTTCCCTCTTCGTGGGCTTGGGATTTTGAAAGTGATGGTATAATAGATGATACAACAAGATCAGCAACAAGTTACTTTAACCAATCTGGAAGCTATAATACTACACTGACGGTCACCAACTCTTTTGGAACCAATTCAAAAACCATTCAGAATGCTTTCAATATTTCTTTAATGGATGGTCCACTTATTGAAACTATATATAGTTGTAAAGGAGATTCAGTGGTAATTTTAAGTANTGATGAAACTAATTTAAATTGGTATGTTAATGAAAACGACCTTGAAAAGTTAAATGAAGGCCCAAGTTTATTAACCGATAATATTTACAACGATACTTCATTTTTTGCCTCTCTTTCATTTGATACTTCTTGTTATCGAACAGGGTTAACATATTTTCCNANTAATGGTTTAAATTCATCTAATTATTCCTATTTAATTTTTGATGNACTGAGTAAAATTCAACTTAAATCTGTTGATGTAAAAGCAGTNGGTAATCAAGATAGAACCATAATTATTTTAGATAGCAATAATAATACGGTTTATGAAAAAACNTTTTCAAATTTCAATACAGGGATTCACACATTAGAATTAAATGCTGTTTTATTTCCTGGAAATAATTATAAAATTGGATTATCTCCAAATTCGACAGTTAATTTATTTAGGGCAAATTCAGGAGCTAATTTTCCTTACGTAATACCTGGAATGATAAGTATAAATAAATCTATGTTATCACCTATTAACACCTCTATTCAGCAATATTATTATTTTTTCAATTGGAATGTTTGTGATGCTATGTGTGAAAGCGAAAGGTCTGAAGTTAAGGTAATCACAGACGATTGTGAAAACATTAATGATATTGCAGACATAACTCTTTTNCCTAACCCTAATCAAGGGGNTTTTACTATAAGAGTCCCGAGAAGCTCTAATGGTTCTTTAACTCTTTATAATATGTTGGGACAAGAGTTATATAAAAGTCAATTTTCTGCATTAGTTGAAAGAGTTCCGATTGAATTACCTTTTCTAAATAATGGTATTTATAATCTATATATAGAAATAGAGGGTAATCAAATATTGAAAAAATTTACGGTTATAGGTGATTAGTTTATTGTTCNAGTACTCCGTGAATAATTTTTCTTTGTTTTTTTGAGTTTTTATCATCTTCNGCTTCTTTTAAAAGCGTTGATTTTTCCACTTTTGCACTAGGCATGAAAGAACATAGTTCTGAAGCAATAACCGATAAATACTGATACTCTATTTTTTTAATTCCAAAAATATCTCCAGGCATTTCTACTTTAATAACNCCAGCATCTATCTCTCTACCTTTTTGATTAAAAACTGTATAATGGGTGCTAATTTTTCTGTTTGTTATATACATATTTTCCTTACTCGGATATGCTCTTCCAATATGAAATTCATTTATGAAAATATAATAATTGGTTTTATATTTATTATTCAATTCCTCCAATAAATTAGGATTTTGAATGATTACGTTCATAAATCTTTCTGCTGAATAATTAGAGGTATAAACTTCACCATTTTTTATTTCTCCTCTTTCATATTTAGCTTTTTCATGATGTTGATTTGTCTGAACAACAAACTTTTTTAGTCTATCTTTTATTAGTTCTGTTTTTGATGTTGGCGGCTTAACGGTATCTTTTACTTTAACTTTTTCGTATTTAAGACCTATATTATTATATATATAGTTAAGAATTTCTGAAACAGAATCTTTATGATGAACCATAGAAATGGCAGGGGTTTTATTACTTATTTTTAAAAGTATTTGAGAGGAAATNCCTTTTTTTAATTCTTCTTTTACATCAATATAGTTTATTCTGTTGTAAGCCGCAATTTCATTATCAACTGCTGAGGCATACATTTTATTTTCAAAAGGAATAATTAGAATCTTATTATCTTTATCTTGAGTATAAACCTCAAATTCATCATAGGATGGAATTTCTTGCCCTGAATAAACAAAGCAAATAAGGATCATTACAATTAAAGAATAAATTTTATTCATNAAANCTTTTTAGTAAATGTATACCGTAAGGCTTGAATCTATCTCTTTGATTTAAAATATTATTCCCAAGAAGATGTTTAAAAGTGTAGATTTTATTCTGTTATCCACCTGAATATATCCATGCCATTAGCATAGATTAAAAGTGTAAATAAAATGGTCATTCCAACTACCTGAGCCCTTGTTAGAAATTGATCACTGGGTGGTCTTCCAGAAATCATTTCATATAATAAAAATATAACATGACCTCCATCAAGTGCAGGAATTGGTAAAATATTCATAAATGCCAATATAATTGAAAGCAACGCAGTCATGCCCCAAAATCTTTGCCAATTCCAAGTGGTGTCAAATAAACCACCTATAGAGGCAAATCCACCAATCTGCTTCGCTCCTTCTTTATTGAAAATAAGTGATAAAGATTTAACGTATGTTGAGAGCGTTTCTATTCCTTTAGTTACCCCAGCTGGAATAGCTTCAGGAATAGAGTATTTCTTAAATTTATAAATTCTTCTATCCTCAAACTTTAAATATCCAATTTCAGCATTTGCATTTGTTAATACCGATAGCGTGTTATAGCTATTATTTCTATAGAAAGAAATCTCAATTTCTTCGGATTTATATTTTTGAATTTCTTCTCTAAAGTCTTTAAAGTAGGGTGTTTTAAAACCATTAATTTCAACAATACTATCACCTGATAGAAGTCCTGCATTTTCTGCATTTGACCCCGAAATTACAGAATCAATAACGTTGTAAGTCCTATAACCAGAAAAAATTCCTTGACCTTTATTCTTTAATAAATCCTCAACAATATCTTCNGAAAGGGTTAATGAAATAAGATCATCTCCTCTTTTTATTTTTAAATTTCTTTCCCCATCAATTAAAATTCTTTTATCAGCGCTCCCAAATTCTACAACTTTTTCATTTCCCACTTCTACTATTAAATCACCTTCTTTAAATCCATACTTCTCATAACTAGGGTTGCTTAAATGTGCTCCATTAGTAATTTTATCATTCGAGACGTAAGCATCTCCCCATACATTGAGTATCATAATATATATAAGAAACCCCAAAATTAAATTTACGGTAACTCCTCCAATCATTATTATGAGTCTTTGCCAAGTTGGTTTTGATCGAAATTCCCAATCTTTAGNTTCTTCTTTTAATTGTTCTTTATCCATACTCTCATCAATCATGCCAGCAATTTTAACATAGCCTCCTAATGGCAATAGTCCAATTCCATATTCAGTTTCTCCAATTTTCTTTTTAATTAAAGAAAAAGGCCAGTCAAAAAATAAATAGAACTTNTCCACCTTGGTTTTAAATAGTTTAGCTGGTATAAAATGTCCAAGTTCATGCAGAATAATTAGCAGGGATAAGCTCATTATAAACTGAGAGATTTGAATGAATAGTTCCATAGAATTTTAAAAATTAGTGGACAAATATATATTAATTATAAATACCTATTGTGTTAACAAATTATAATATGCTCTAAAAAAAAAGCCCCAAAAGGGGCTTTTTTAGTTTTATAATGAGTAAAAGTTACTTTACTATTTAATGATAAACTTTTCAGTTTTTGTTGAAATTCCATTAGAAATTTCAGCGTGATATATTCCCTTAGCATAATCGCTTACATCAATAGTGTAAGTAAATCTATTAGGGTTCATATTCTTGATTAATTTTCCATTGTTATCAAATATCGATATTGAATTAATATTTGTAGAAGAATTAAATGAGACAAAATCACTTGCTGGATTAGGATAAACATTTACACTTAATCCTTTATCAGTGTTAGTGATACCAACAGTATTACCAGGAAGCATTAAAGCATTAACCATTCTTGGACAGAAAAAATTAACTGTTGAATCTATATAAGCTAAAGCTTTTGCTTGACTCATATTAGGGTTTGTTTGTAATCCGGATAAGTGAGCTTGAGTTCCTACAGAATCAGGTAATCCCTGAGCAGTAGCAAGATACACAACAGTTGCTGAATCCCAATAATCCCATGGAGCACCTTCACCAGGATTTCCTGTAATAAATGGAAATAAATTATCTGGAGTTTTATTGATAGTAGTCCCTCCAAAATCCATACTACCCACTAAGCTATTTGAAGCATTTTTGGCTGCAAGAGTATAAGGATCATATAAATTAGGAATAGAACTATTGTTTCCTAAGTTATTAGCTTTTTCCATCACATCATGAGATCCGCTAATTGCACTAACTACATTTACTCCAGAAACTGAAAGATTACCAGAACTAAATACAGCAATAGCATCTAAGTTTCCATGGACAGCAGCAATCGGCTTATCACCAGCTTCCAGCCAACTAATATCTCCAATAGCTCCACCCATGTTAAGAACCATATCGTGTTCACTAGAATATCCGGGATGATTAGGAATATTTAATGTGTCTACACCTCCAAATCCATCCCAGTCACCTAATACGGCAGTGTCAATTAATGGAATTCCGTTACCATCTAAAAATTTAGGTAATTGAAGTTCTGACAACTTGTCAACAGAATTTAAACATGTAGCTATCCATCCACCAGTTCCTTGGCCGCAAACAATGATTCTTGAAGTATCAATTGCATATGGATTGCCATTTTCATAACTCATTCTAAAAAATCTAATAGCAGATTTAACATCCTGAATTCCACGGTAAGCAGCTTTCATTAAACTAGAAGCTCTTTCCGGTTCAGTTGGTAAATATGGATTCCATCCAAGTCTATATTCNAAATTAGCTACTGCATANCCTCTAACAGCATAATTTTGACAAAAAACTTGAGTAGCAAAGTCATAATCTTTGGAGCCAGTTGGATTACCGTTTCTAATAATTGGAGCGAATGTTCCAGTATGTAGATAAATTATCAATGGTCTTTCTGGTTCAGTATCACCTGTTGGTTCGAAAAACTGAAAATTAAGAGAAGGAATTGCACCAACTCCAGGGATTACTGCACCTGTAGGAAGTACATAGCCAGGGACCATTACAGTGTAATTTACACCATAAACGATATTGTTAGTAGTATCTACAGATGGAAATACGGGATCTAAATATCTTGTCTGAGCTACTGTACTTGTAGTAAATAGCAGAGTAAAAATAAATAGAAAATTAAAAGTAATTTTTTTCATATGTTAAGTTTTAATAATAAATTAATAGTGTCTAATTTAAATAAAGATAAAGTAAATTTTAATAATATTAGTAAAGTTGGGATTAGTTATTAAAATCGAAGAGTAAAGAAAGGTAAGCCATCCTTCCAATAAAAGGGCCCCCATAAACTTGAATAACCTCATTATTTAAAATATTTGATGCTCCTAATTTTATAGCTAAATCCAGTTTAGATATTTGCTTTGTAATTTGAAAATCTAGTAAACCATAAGAAGGTATTTCTCCAGTAAACTGAGGAGATCCCTCAAAAATAAATCCTTGAACCCACTTATAATTGGTGTTAAAACTAATTTTCCCAATATTAAATAATGAGACGTCTATTTCTTTACCGTTAATTCCAATATTAAATTTATTTTCTGGGGTATTATAAGCAGGAATAATTGGGTCATCATTAATTTGATTTAATTTATTCCAAGAATAATTGGCATTAATTGTGAATTGATTATCCAAATAATAGTTTAAGCCTAAAGAAAATCCTTGGGTGGTAATTCTTTCTGTTGAATTAGTGGCAATTCTGTAAACATCAAGTATGTAGGGGTTCCCAAGAAACGGATCTAAAAAAACATCGGCTCCAGTTACAAAACCAATAAAGTTGGTATACCAATTAAAATAGTAACCTGCATCTATGTATATTTTTCTATTGATGACCCCTCTATATCCAATATCTAAGCACTTTACTTTCTCAGGGCTTATAGGATTAACGCTAAAATATTCTAAGGAATCTTCTTCAAACTCACTGTAAGTATAGGTTCTAAGAGATTCAATAGTAACTAACGAATCGTATCCATTGATATTACCTACTAATTTGGCTCTTCCTACATTATAGTACATATATTGATTTAATAATGTTGGATTTCTAATAGCTGATGTGAAGGTGGCTCTTATGGTATTATTATCATCTAAATTGTAGATAAGAGAAACTGCCGGAGTTGGTAGAAACTTAAAATTTTGATTTTTATCAATTCTTAATGAAGCTTTAAGCATTAACTGATCAGAAAAAAACTTTTTTTCTATTCCAAAATAGCCACCATATTCTCTATTTACAATTACATTACTTCCAGTGTCGCTGAACAAAGATCCACCAGATTTTGGGGTGTATATTCTACCGTTTCCACCCAAAGTTATTTTGCAAAAATCAGTATCCCACGTCTTTTCACCATGAAGGTGATAAAGAGCGGATTGATCTACTATTTTAGATCCACCATTAAGTACTGACGCCTTAGAAGTAATTTCATTTTTTAAAGAATCAAACCTATTGGTTCCAACTTTATAAAAACTTTCTGATCCGAAGGGAACATATGCTGTATTAGCATATTCAGCAGTTTGTTGGTGCCAAACATATAGCGAATCTATGTATTGAGGCTGAGAAAGAATCTGATTAATGGCTGCTGTATCTGCTGGATAACCAGTTTGCGTTACAGGGTCATACCAAGGAGTCCAATTAATATTCGGGTCTATATCTCTGATTTTATCAGTTATATTATCTCTCCAATAATCTTTATATAAGTAATCCCAATCTTCATCGCTAGTTGCAGCATTTTGCAACTGGAAAGCAGTAAGTACAGCATCATAACTATCTCCAGCATCTTCATGAGTTGCGTATGCTCTTATAAAGAAATTATTTTCTTTTTTAATTTCAATTTTATTTTGAAAGAACTTAATATCCTTTAAACTAAACCTGTTATCCCCCTGATAAACTGTAGTCCCATTTGCGAAATTACTAGAAGCAACAAGTTCTGTTTTATTCTTAAATATATAATGAAAAGCAGCATTTGCCTTAAAATTTTCAGTGTCGTAATCAACAATATCTTTCTCCCAATAACCAGTTCTATGATACCTCCCTAATCCGGGATAATCAGAAATTAATTTAGGATCTGGAATTCCATTTAATCCATAGATTCCATTATTTAGAATGGGACTTAAATTTTCATCACCATACCTATTAACAGCATCATAACTTCCAGGATTGCTTTCATCGGTATCTAAATCGGCAACACTATTACTGTTAGTTGCCTCCCAATCATTAGCATTCATATAAAACAGGTTGAGTTTGTAGGCAAACCTGTCTTCACCTTCATCGTCTTTGAAAACTTTAGCATATCTAACTGCATATTCATTCATAAATCTTTCTCCCAATTTCACACTTGCCGAAAGCCCATCAAATAAGAAAGGATTTTTTGTATTCATGCTGATTACTCCATTAAATGCATTGGGGCCAAAAAATGCTGAACTTGCTCCAGAAACAATTTCAACTTTCATTAGATCTAGTTCTGAAGACCCTAAAAAATTTCCTAATGCAAAGTTTAATCCTGGAGAAGCATTATCAACTCCATCAATTATTTGCAAAGATCTTACAGGAGAAGTACTATTAAAACCTCTAGTATTAATAACTCTGAATCCTAAACTAGCAGAAGTCATATCAACTCCTTTCATATGGCTGAGGCCTTCATAAAAGTTGGTTGCTGAAGTTTGTTTAATGTCATTAATATCCATAGACTCAATACTTAACGGAGATTCTTTGAGTTTTTTACTGATGCCTCCCATCACTTCAACAGCTTTTAACTGTAAATCTTTACTTTCTAATTTTAATTTTAAAAACCTATTGTCCAATACATCGACTACTTTTAATTCATAACCTATGTAAGATATTTCAATACTAAAAGGTAATTCTAGTTTTGTTTTGATGGTAAACTCACCATTAAAATCGGTTACACATCCAAAAGTTGAATTCACTATTTTGACAGTAGCTCCAATAAGTTCTTCATTAGTTTCGCCATCATTGACAACTCCCTTAATAGTGGTTTGAGACATGAAATCAACGACCAAGAATTGGGTCATTAAAAGCAAACAAAAAATATATTTACTCAATGGAGTTTGGTGTATCATATTTCCCGAATTTATAAATTTCTTTTGATAAAGATTGAGATTAAAAATTTAAAATTTTAATTGAAAGAATTCATATATGATATTGTATGATTTTGAATGAGTATAAATAAGAGTTAATTTAAAAATTCTTATTTTAAAATTTGTCTAAATGACGTACATTTGAAAAAAATAATTTTTATGTTAAAAGATATTATTGAAAAAGCATTAAACAAACAAATAGAGCTAGAAGCATCATCATCTCAATTTTATTTATCTATGGCTTCATGGACTGAGACCAAGGGTCTTAGTGGCTCATCTTCTTTTCTTTATCAACACAGTGACGAAGAAAGAATGCACATGCTTAAATTGGTAAAATTTATCAATGAAAGAGGTGGAAATGCATTAATTCCGGCTTTAATTCAGCCACCGACAACTTTTAAATCACTTACACATGTATTCGAATCATTGTTAGAGCATGAATTAAATGTTACAGAAAGTATTAATAATATTGTTGGCCTTTGCCTAGAAGAAAAAGACTTTACTACCCATAACTTTATGCAATGGTATGTTGCAGAACAATTAGAAGAAGAAGCTCTAGCAAGAACAATTTTAGATCGTTTAAATATGATTGGGAATGATAAAGGGGGCCTATACCTTTTTGATAGAGACTTAAGTAAAGAGATTCCTCAGGATGAGCAAGTGTAATTTCTTGAATGCAAAGAAGAAGGTTTTACATATTAACTGCATTAATTTTCTTTTTTTTATTTTATGGTAATATAATTTCCCAATACAGAGATCCATTTTCTGAAAAAAGAAGAAGACCTTCAATTAAGAAAAACAATAATTTGGGGCTGCTTTATTCAAAAACATTTATTAAAAGGCAAAATGACTCGTTTACAAATTATAAGAGGCAAAATGGGATTATTGGAATTGACAATGATCCATTTAAAATAACAGGAAAAAACAAGTTCAAGCCTACAGGTATAGAAGAAGATAGCTTTACTAGTAAACAAAGAAATCTTGCAATTAGAAATAAGTATAATAAAAATTTAGTCAAAAAAAAGGCTTTAAAAAGCAGACGAAAGCATCAGAAACACCAAATGAAATAACATTAAACCTACTATTTTTATAATTTTCTTTATTATTTTTGTAGTATATTTATATAGTGTATAATCCATTTAAAATATTCATTTTACTTTTTCTGACATTTTTTATTTCAGTGAATTGTTTGCACGCACAACAAAGCCCTAGTTCTGCAGCAAAAGCACTTAAGGTCAAAATGAAAAGTATGTTTATTTATCAGTTTGCAAAAAATGTATATTGGCCAAAAGCATATACTACTGGGGATTTTACAATTGGTATTTATGGCAGTAAAGACTTGTATAACTTACTTAACACATCATTTAAGGATAAAATGAATGGCAGCCAAAAAATAAAGTTTGCCTTTTATGAATCTGCTTCGGATATTTCAGATTGTCATTTGTTGTTTGTCTCTGGAGAAGAAAAAGAATCCATGGCTACAGTTCAAAAAGGATTGAATGATAAAACATTGCTTGTTACAGAAGGAGAAGATTTAGCTACAACAGGTTCAATGATTAACTTTGTATATGTTCAAAACAGGTTAAAATTCCAGATTAACAAATCGAAAGCAGAAAAAAAAGATTTTACTATTGGTCAAACTTTAACTAAATTAGCTTATTCAACAATATGAAGCTCTACAGTAATATCATATCGTTCTTATTTTTTGTGATCATGTCTTCTACGTGTTTTTCACAGAACACTTCTTATTGTCCCGAGCAAATGTTGTTGATCCAAAAGTATAAGTCAAAAAATTATCTTAATGCATCTCAATACATTGATACTGTTTTGATTCAATGCCCTGATAAATCCAGCGATGCCTATTTTTTACATTTATGTGGCTTTATTAACTTTAATATTTATAGAGAAATTGATGGTAAATCTTCTTCCTCTTCAGCTAGACCAGCAGCGTGTGATTACTTTATCAAGTCTGTTAATTATGACAATAAAAACCAATTCACTGAAAAAAACTTACAGGCTTTAAATTCTTTTTCAATTTCTTACATAAATGATGCATTAATGATTATGCAGAAAATGGAATTTAAGAAACAAAGTAAAGCTCTTGATTACTACAACACATTTAAGAAGCTTAAAAGTATAGCTGAACCTAATTACGATTTTTCAAATATTTCCATTGACTTCTTTAATGGAATGGGACGAATGTATAAAATGAGATATGAAAATGATAAAATTAATTCCAAAAATTTATTAGACTCTAGCATAAATTACTTTAATAAGTCATTAGCCTTAAACCCCAATCAATATACCCCTAATTACGATCTTGGAATTCTTTACCATAACCTTGGAGTTGATATTATTCTGGAAGAACTAGATATAGATGCTGATTTAGAAATGGTAATTTTAATGCAAGAACAAGCAGTTGACTATTTTTCAAAATCTTTACCCTACCTTGAAAAAGTTTATCAAATGAAACCAGAAGAAACCTCGATTGTTCAGGGAATTGCAGCAGTTTATTATAGCTTAAATGACATGGAAAAACATGTTGAATATATGAATATACTCAAGGGTCTAGAATCAAAAAATTCTGGAGATAACTAATAATTTATTTTGAGATTTACTGTAGGAAAAAAAATAGGTGGGGGATTTAGCATTGTAGTAATACTTCTTCTTATAGTATTCTTTTATACATTTTCTGTCGTTAACGAGGCTATTAAATCAAATGATAAATTTTTAAATGTTGACCAGCCTTCACTATTTGTAATAAACCAACTTAAAGATAATATATCCAAAACGCATACTTATATGCAACAATGGGTAATTGACGAATCTCGTCCAGATGAACAGTTCAAGATAGAAGCGCAATTAATGCTTGATAGCATTATTAAAAGTGATTTAGATACTATTGATCAACTTTCAAATAAGTGGATGAAAGAATCTGGAGGTGTTGAAGAATTTAAAAATATTTCTGCTGAAGTTTCTTCTTTAATAGAAAGTTATAATAATGAGGTGAGAAATGTACTGGTTGATATAAGTAGTTATCAAGACGGATTTTCTTCCCTTATGGCTCAAACTATGTTTGAAGAAATCAATTCTAATTATGAAGCTATTTTGGTTTTCATTAATGAATTATCTCATATAAGAACTCAAATTGCAGATAAACAGCAAATTGAGACTAATGAAAGGTTCTCTAGTTTAATTAATAATATTTTGCTGATTTCTATTATTATTGTCATTGGTACTATCTCTATAGCGATATTTACTACGATAAGCATTACCCAGCCTGTACAAAGACTTAAATCTATCCTTTTAAGCTTAGGAAGAGGGGTTTTCCCAAAAAGTCAGCTTAAGCCAAGTAATGATGAGATTGGTGAAATGTCTGAGGCCATGAATAGTTTAGTTACAGGACTTAAAGAAACTACAGATTTTGCCCACGAAATTGGCCAGAGTAATTTTGATTATGAGTACCAACCATTAAGTGATGAAGATGTATTAGGGCATGCACTTTTAAAGATGAAGGACGAATTAGCTGAAACAGAAAGAATACTTGAAGAGAAGGTACAGGCTAGAACTGAAGAAGTGGTTAAGCAAAAAGCAGAGATTGAAGAACTTTACACTGATGTTTCAGCTAGTATAAGGTACGCAAAAAGATTACAAGACTCTATTCTTCCCCCAGAAAAATTTATTAAAAAGTATTTTCCTTCATCGTTTGTTTTTTTTAAACCAAAAGATATTGTTTCAGGAGATTTTTATTGGATTGGCAAGCAAAAAGATGAATTGATGTTTGCTGCTGTAGATTGTACTGGCCACGGTGTCCCAGGTGCTTTCATGAGTTTAGTGGGAGCCAACGGATTAGATAGTGCTTTTAGTGAACAAAAAACTCCTACACCAGGGACAATGTTAGATGGCTTAAACAAGTATGTTAATAATTCATTAAATAAAACTATTGATGACTCTATAAGAGATGGTATGGATATTACTTTGTGCTCCTTAAATTTAAAAAATATGAAAATTAAGTTTGCTGGGGCAAATAATCCGCTTTATTTGATAAGAGATGGCGAGTTAGAAGTCTTTAAAACTAATAAATTTGCTATAGGATCATTTACTGAGGGAGAGCATAATTATGAAACATTTGAGATTGACCTTAAAAAAGGAGATAAAATTTATGCTTTTTCTGATGGGTATCCTGACCAGTTTGGAGGAGAAAGAGGTAAGAAGTTTATGTACAAAAAGTTCAAAGAGCTATTAGTTGAGACCATAAAAGAATCCATGGAAGATCAAAAAAGAAAACTTGAAGATAGGTTATTTCATTGGATGGGATCTTACGAACAAGTAGATGATATAGTAATATTTGGGGTAGAAATTGTTTAAGTATGCTAATTTTAGCAGAATCTACTAAAAGACTGTCTTATCTACAACTATTCAATTTTCATTTTCCCAATGATATCTATTTAAATCTCTTAATTTTCACATTAACTACTTTAATTGTTGGATATATATTTAGGGTCAGACAAATAAAAGCCAATCAAAGAAAACTTTCATTTTTAGTTGACAAAAGAACCAAGCTAATTTCTAAACAAAAAGATAGAATAGAAAGGCAAAATAAAATTGTAAAGCAGCAGAAAGATCAATCAGATGAACTTCTTTTAAACGTATTACCAAGTTATGTTGTAAAGGAACTAAAAGAACAAGGTCAAGTAAGTATAAAAACTTATGAGAATGCTTCAGTAATGTTTATTGATATAGTTGGATTTAGTAAAATAGCCGAAAGAATTAACCCTAAAATCCTAGTTACAAAACTTAATAATTTATTTTCTGAGTTTGATGCAATTATTGAAAAATATAAGTTAGAGAAAATTAAAACAATTGGCGACGCTTATTTAGCCGTAGGAGGGTTAGGAGTTGATCTTAAAACAAATCCAATAAAATGTGTCTTAGCAGCATTAGAGATTCAAAATCTAATGCAAAAAACCAAAGATAAATCACTAATTGAAAATAGTGATGAAAATTGGACTGTTAGAATTGGCATTCATACTGGCGAAGTTATTACAGGCGTAATAGGAACTAAAAGAATTGCCTATGATATTTTTGGAAGTACTGTTAATATTGCAGAAAGAATGGAAGCTAATTGTGAGCCAGGTAAAGTAAATATTTCTGAGGATACTTATAATTTCGTAAATATGTTTTACAACTGTACAAATAGGGGCGAAATTCCGACAAAAAATACTGGAGATATAAATATGTTTTTTGTTAATTCTTTAAAGTTGTCCTATAACCAAAAAAATAATTTATTAAACAATACATGGTTTAATAGTATCATAGATTTTTACGCTAAATCAAAGTTGGATTTTTTGAAATTAAAAACATTTGTGATTCAGTTTTTAAATGATAATTTATCATCTAATTTATACTACCATGGCTCTCATCATACTTTAGATGTATTACAATCTTTGGATCAGATTTGTTTTCATGAAAAGGTGAAACCAGCAGATTTTTTTATTTTAAAAACAGCAGTTTTATTTCATGATATGGGATATATAGATCAATATGAAAACAATGAAAAAATTGGAGCTAAATATGCACAAAAACTTCTTCCTGAATATGGATACTCTAAATCCCAAATTGAAAAGATTTCTCAATTAATTTTAGCTACTAAAGTTCCTCAAACACCCAAAAATAAGTTAGAAAAAATTATTTGTGATGCAGATTTAGACTATTTAGGAAGGGAAGATTTTGATAATATTTCTGATAATTTTTTTAGAGAATTAAAAGAAAATAAGAGACTAAAAAGCAAAAAAGAATGGGATCAAATACAGATAAAATTCATACAAAATCATAATTATTTTACAGATTTCTCTAATAACAATAGAAGTAAATTAAAAAATAATCACTTACAGTTGATTAAAGATCGCTACAAATAAAATCAATATATTTAAAAAAATTAAAAAGAATTAACGTAGCTTTATAATAAACTTAAATCAATGAAAAATTTTATTTTTATAATAATTTTAACCTTTTTAAGCACCATTGCTTTTTCTCAAAATAAAAATATAAAATCTTCAAAAGCAGAACCCCATGAAAAAACCAATTATAGTGAAAAGGGATTATTGAAATCTAAGAAGAAGAAGAAAAAAAAGAACAAAAAGTCAAAAAAATCTGACAAAGCAAGTAAAACAGATTATAGTACTAAGACAAAAAAAGAGACTAAAAAGAGAAAAGCTATTGATGCAGCTCCAAATGTAGATCCCTCAAATAACAGAAAAAAAACAGCTAGAAAAGTTTCTACAAAACTTTAAAAACAGCTTGTATTGTTATTATAAATTTAGTAGTTATAGTTCTAAATCCCTGCAATGAATTTTATACTGCTCACAACTCGTTGGTCTACCTAATTGACAGGATTTATCATAATCATTGCAATAGAGTTTCCCTAATTCTTTTTTAGAATTTCCTCTATAGAAATAAGCATCTGCATGATCAGGTTTGAGTTCTATAGTTTTAGTAAAATCATCAATTGCTCCATTATAGTCCTTTAACTTAGCCTTTGAATTCCCTCTGCAAAAATAAGCATTTGCAAAATCAGGAGTTAATTCAATGGCTTTTGAAAAATCAGCAATTGCCCCATAATAGTCCTTTAGAGAATCCTTTAAATCTCCTCTGTAATAATAAGCATCTACATAATTAGGGTTTAACTCTATTGCTTTATTATAATCACTAAAAAAGGCCTTTCCTAATTTCTTCTTTGAATTCCCTCTATAATAATAAGCCTCTGCATAATTAGGATTTAACTCAACAACTTTATTAAAATCAGTAATTGCTTCATGGTAGTTATTTAAATTATTCTTTGAAATTCCTCTAGAGTGATAAGCGTTGGTATAATCAGAGTTTAATTCAATGGCTTTATTGAAATCATCAATGGCTCCATCAAAATCTTTCAACTTAGCCTTTGAATCTCCTCTGTTCTTGTAAGCACGTGCATAGACAGGATCTAACTCAATAGCTTTAGAAAATTCAGCAATTGAACCATAATAGTCTTCTAAAGTGAATTTTGCATTTCCTTTTCCAATATAAAAAATTAATTCACTTGGATTTAGCTCAATGGCTTTATTGAAATCATCAATTGCTTCATTATAGTTTTTTAATAAGGTCGCTGTATGTCCTCTTAAATAAAAAGTATTTGCATTATTAGGATTTAAATCAATAGCTTTATTGAAATCATTAATTGCTTCATTATAGTTTCCTAATTTACAATTTGATAATCCTTGATTATGATAATCTTCTGCAGTATCACAAGAAAATAATATAGTTAAAATCATTAAGAATAATAATTTCTTCATTTTGTAATTTTAAACTATTAAATTAAGAAAAAATAATAACTTTTTATAACGGCCATGTTGTATGTATATGTCCATAATGGAACAGCTGTCCACGAATTAAAAAAGGTCAAAAAAAGGGCAGATGTTGAGACAAAAAAAAGGGAATAAGAATTTTCTTTCTTAACTCCCTTTTTTCTCCCTTTTTTTCAGTGCGCTTCTTCTTGGGCTCGAACCAAGGACCCTCTGATTAACAGTCAGATGCTCTAACCAACTGAGCTAAAGAAGCAAAATTTGGTTTGCAATATTACATCAAAGTTTGAATTTATGCAACATCTTTTTTTTTTTATTCATTCTATTGCTGAAAATATCTTTTTTAGACTGATTCTAATGCTATATTTGCCAGAAAATTTATACTATGAAAATTGTTAGTGTTGGTACTGTTGCATTTGATGCTATTGAAACACCCTTCGGTAAAACTGATAAAATAGTGGGAGGAGCTTGTACCTATATAAGTCTCTCAGCTTCTTACTTTAATTCATCTCCTAACTTAATTTCTGTAGTAGGAGAAGATTTTCCTCAAGAAACCATCAACCTATTTAACCAGCGGGGAATTAATGTTGAAGGATTGCAAGTTAAGAAAGGAGAGAAAACCTTTTTTTGGTCTGGAAAATATCACCAAGACATGAACACCCGTGACACTTTAGACACTCAGCTAAATGTATTAGAGTCTTTTGACCCAGTAGTACCAGATAGTTATCAAGATTGTGATATTCTTATGTTGGGAAACCTTACTCCCTCTG
>NYYE01000017.1 GCA_002686655.1 Crocinitomicaceae bacterium
ACAAATAAGATTTGGAACAGATGGATGGAGAGCTATAATCGCCAAAGACTTTACGGTTGAAAATGTTTCTAGAGTTGCTTATGCAACTGCAGAGTGGACTTTGAATAATTTCAAAAACCCTTCTGTTGTAATAGGTCATGATTGTAGATTTGGTGGGAAATTATTTGTAGAAACTGCTGTAAAAGTTTTTGTTTCAAAAGGAATCAAAGTTCATTTAGCTAAATCTTTCATATCCACTCCTATGATTTCAATGGGGGTAAAAGAGTTAAAAGCTTCAATCGGAGTAGTGATTACCGCTAGTCACAATCCTCCTGAATACAACGGTTATAAACTTAAAGGATACTTTGGTGGTCCACTAAGTTCTGAAAAAGTAGAAGAGGTGGAGAGTTTAATCCCTTCTGAAGATAAGATATACCTAAATCAAGTTGATATTAATCTTCAAATTAAGAAAGGTAATATCAATATCGTTGATCTAGAAAAAATGTATTTAGATAGAGTAAAGTCATCATTTGATTTAGATGCCATTAAGAATTCAGGTCTAAATTTCGCTTATGATGCCATGTATGGTGCTGGTCAAAATGTTATGAAAAAACTTTTTCCAGATATGACTTTTTTACATTGTGATTATAACCCATCTTTTAACGATCAAGCACCTGAACCAATTGATAAAAATTTAACTGAATTTTCAGAACTAATAAAAAATAGAAAAAATATTGCAGCAGGTTTAGCTACCGATGGAGATGCAGATAGAATAGGTCTTTATAATTCTAAAGGAGAATTTGTTGATTCTCATCATATTATATTACTCCTACTGTTATACTTATATAAATATAAAAAACTTAAAGGAAAAGTTGTTGTTGCAGCATCAACAACTCCAAGGGTTGTAAAACTTGCTGAGAAATGGGGACTCGATCATGATACAGTAAAAGTCGGTTTTAAATATATTGCTGGGCAAATGGTAAATGAAGATGTGTTAATAGGTGGTGAAGAATCTGGAGGAATTGCTATAAAAGGTCACATTCCTGAAAGAGATGGCATTTGGATGGGATTAGTATTATTTGAATATATGGCAAAGTCTGGAAAAACTCTTGAAGAATTGATAAATGAAGTTTATGAATTAGTAGGAGAGTTTAAATATTGTAGAGACGATTTGCACATAGACGANAAGCTAAAAAATTCTATCGTAAAAAAATGCATCAATAATGAGTTTAGTTCATTTGGTGAATATGAGGTACTAAAAGTAGATAAAACAGATGGATTTAAATTTATTCTTAGTGATGATCAGTGGTTAATGATTAGACCCTCTGGAACAGAGCCAGTACTTAGGTGTTATGCCGAATCAAAAGACTTAGATGGAGCCAAAGCAATTTTAGCCGCCTGTAAGACTACCATTGGGGTTAATTAANGGTTAATAGTTATAGATTTTATCTTTTTCAGGGTGTTTTACTGTAAAACTGAATTTTTTAATAATAATATCGTCTGGTTTTAATTCTAAATTCCAAACTAATTTTCCATTGTTTTTTGAGTAATTAGCTTCCGAGCTTTCTGTAAGTTGGACATCAATAGACTTTTTAGTAGAAACTGGAATTTGATCAATTAAAACGAAGTTCACTATTTTATTTTTATTGTTTTTCAATGTTATGATATAAGATTTTTCAATTTTTATATTGTCACCTACCTTACTTTCNGAACTTAATTTAGTTTCTAAACTCCTTTCTACAATTATAGATACATCTCTACTAAGTGAGAGATCTATTGTTTTTTCATTAGAAAAAGGGTCTAAATATGTGGNTCCAATAGACTTTCCTTCAAAATAGACTTGGCCACTACCTGGAAGTAAGTTCTTTTTGTTTAGTTTANTAAAATGACACATTAAAAAGACATCTTTATCTACTTTTGGATAACAGTAATAGTCATAAGTTGCTTTTAAATCAAGTTCCTGTATTTCAATGAATATAGGAGATTTTTGGGATGGAATTGAATAGGGTATAGAAATGTTATATTTAATCTGTGTTCCACTGTAATCAACACTTGTAAAGTCAGAACTTGAAACAGAGTTTTGATTAGGTTCATCATCACTTTCAATTAATTCTAATTGTATTGCTGATATATTTCTATTTTTTTGTTTAGTATCTTTTCTGTAGTTGGTATTTTTAATAAACTGAGTATTGAAATTAGGTGCTTTATTGGATTTATTTAATTTTCCTGTTGAAAGAGATAATTTAACATCAGACCATTCTTCACTAGTGTTTTGGTATATTTTAGCTTTGTAAGTTAATTTAATGGGACTATTAATTTCTTTAATTCTAATATCATAGTAAGGAACCCAGCCTGCTTGCAAGGTGTTATAACTTAAGTCATAATTGAATTCGCCTTCTTTTGAGCATGTTAATTGAATAACAANATCACTAGCTTGATTATTAACATCAGATTTAATAGAACTCATTTGTTTTTGAAGTGATGCCTTCATTTTTTCTAAATCAAAAATTTCTTTATTTAATTTGGAAATATTCGTTTGAATTTCTTTTATTTTTTGATTGAAATAATCTGTTAAGTCAATTAAATCATCAATAATAAACTCTCTAGATGTTTTAAGAACAGACTTGTTCTGATCTAGTAAATCCTTTTCCTGGTTATAAACTTCAAGATTAACTTTTTTCAATCTTATGGAGTCATTAATTTTCTGTATGCTATCTCCAATANACTTAACTTGACTGTTATTGTAACTATTGCCTAGAAAATTAGCTTGTTTNCTAATAGAATTTATTATTACATCATTAGATTTTACATTAAATTGAATAGATTCACTTATTAATTTTGGGGATAAATTAGAGATAAATATTTTATTGGTACCTTTTTTAAGATTAATCATTCCAGTTCTATTTACTGAAGCCCCGTTGTTATAAATGATGATATTATCTATTTTAGATAAGGTTTTAATTACATTNCCTGTAAATTGAGCATTTGAATTAAAAAACATTATGTTTAGAAACATAATTATTAATAGATAATAGAATTTTTTCATTTATTTTTTTTTACAAACATACTTCAAAATTAATGCCAAAAATTTAATATTCATTAACTTAGCCATATGAAAACTCCCTTAATTTTAATAACAAATGATGATGGATATCAATCTAAGGGAATTCAATCATTAATTAATGCCGTAAAAGATTTTGGAGAAATAATAATTGTGGCTCCTGAGGGACCTCAGTCAGGGATGGGACATGCCATAACAGTTAATCACTCCATTAGATGTAAAACTACCAATTTTTATGGGTCTTTAGTTGCATATTNCTGTTCTGGAACACCTGTAGACTGCATAAAGATGGGTATTTATTTATTGGATGGAAGAAGGCCGGATGTTATTTTATCTGGAATAAATCATGGTACGAATGTGAGCACCAATATTTTATATTCNGGTACAATGGGAGCNGNTGTTGAAGGTGCGTTAGAAGGTATTCCAAGTGTTGGTTTTTCATTAACCGATTCTAGTGAAAATGCAGACTTTTCTTATTCTGAGAAAGTGGTTAGTTTGATAACAAAAAAAGTTTTAAAAAATGGAATTAAAAAAGGGACTTGTTTAAATGTAAATATTCCAAATGTTAATGAAAGTAATATTAAAGGAATCAAAGTTTGTAGACAGGGTAGGGCTTTTTGGNAAGATGATTTTGATAAAAGAATAGATCCCAGTGGTAAAAGTTATTATTGGCTTACCGGGTCATTTAGTTCAAAAGAAACAAATGTTGATACAGATATTAATTATTTAGAAAAAAAATTTGTGACAATTGTTCCTGTACAATATGATATGACTTGTCATAATTCAATATCGGAACTTAAAAAATGGAAATTAGAATGAAAAAAAAATGGNACTTCAAATATAATAATCTTAAAACTGGTTTTATTGTAGGTTTAATTTTGCCAATAATAGGTTTCTTTATNGGGTTTCTTGCAAAAGGTGGAGATTCTTCTTTTAGTACGTTTTGGCAAATTTTTACTCAAAATCCTGAACTGGTCCATAATTCAGCTTTAAAAAGTATTTATCAAGATACTAGAGAAAGTACTTTGATGTTTTGTCTTTTAGCTAATATGTTAGCTTTTTACTTTTCTTTTTTTATGTTTAAAATTGATCGTTTCTCAAGNGGATTAGTCAGTATTACTCTTATTCTTGTTGCTCTTATATTTCTTTTTATTTATTAATGAAATATTATATTATANCAGGTGAAGCATCTGGAGATTTGTATGGATCCAACCTCATTAAAGAGATTTTAAAATTAGATACTAAGGCCAACATTAGAGGTTGGGGAGGTGATTTAATGGAAAGGGCAGGAGCTAATATAGTAAAGCATTACAAAAACCATAATTATATGGGTTTTTTAGAAGTTTTAAGAAATTTAAAAACCATACTAAATAATCTTAAATTTTGTAAATCTGATATTAAAAGCTTTAAACCTGATGCTCTCATTTTGATAGACTTTCCTGGTTTTAATATGAGAATTGCTAAATATTTTCATCAAAGTTCATTCCCTGTTATGTATTATATCGCCCCTCAGGTATGGGCTTGGAAAGAGAATAGAGTAGAGGACATTAAAAAATATGTTGATCAATTGTATGTGATTCTTCCTTTTGAAAAAACTTTTTTTAAAAATCATGAAATAGATGTTAATTATTTTGGACACCCACTTTTAGAGCATGTATTAGATTTTCAAAAAAATAATTCTGCTAGAAAAGAGGACTTTTTTGAAAAATATGGATTGGATAAAAATAAAAAAATTATATCGTTACTTCCTGGAAGTAGAAGACAAGAGATTATTAAAAAACTTCCTATTATGCTAGCGTCATTATCATCTAATAATAATGATAATAACATAGTTATTGCAGGAATGAATAATTTTAAAAAACTATACCAACAATTGATAAATAATTATAATGTTAAAGTTATTTATGATGATACTTATAATATTTTAAATAATTCAAATGTAGCTCTGGTTACATCTGGAACTGCAACTTTAGAAACGGCTTTTTTTAAAGTTCCCCAAGTTGTATGTTATAAAAGTAGTTGGTTTTCTTATTCAATTGCTAAATCTTTTATTAAAGTAAAATATATTTCTTTAGTAAATTTAATACTTAATAAAATATGTGTTAAAGAACTGATTCAAAATGACTTAAATATACTTAATTTAAGTAAAGAGTTGAGTGAATTAAAGAAAGTTGAATACATAGAAAGTATTAAAAATGACTACTTAATATTACTTAAAAAATGCTCAGGGATAAATGTTTCTAAAAATATTGCAAATAGTATGTTAAAAACTATAGAAACATTTTAAAATAACCAGTTAATTATCTTATAATTTTGTTGCCATATTGTTCGATAATGAAAAAATTTCTGTCTTCAATTCTATTCATTCTTCCTCTAATAAGTTTTTCTATTGACTTTAAAATTGGAATACTAAGAAATGTTAAACTCAAAAAAGTAACCGTCTCTGTTAATGATGTAAATTTTGCTTTAAAATCATCAAATAATAAAATTACAAGAAAAATAACTTCAAAAAATGAATTATTGCTGGAGTTTAGTAATGGAAAGATAGCTCTTTCAATAGACGAAAAATTCATTGGGAAATTCGATACTTTAAAATTATCTTGTTTAAGCCGAGATACAGGTATTTTTAATATCAATTCGAATATTCCTAATTTAAAAACACGTTCTTACTATGATGATTTAATTATTTTCCCTCAATTCAATGCTATATCCTTAGTTAATTTTATAGATTTTGAAAAATATATTATAGGTGTATTAGAATCTGAGGTTGGTTTGGGTCAAAGTGAGGACTTTTATAAAGTTCATGCCATAATAAGTAGGACTTACGCACTTCAAAATCAATATAAATTTATTCATGAAGGCTTTTACTTGACTGATTTAGTAAACTGTCAGGTTTACAAAGGCAACATGTACAAAGACCCCACAATAATTAATGCGATTAGAGCTACTGAAAGTTTAATTTTGGTAGACGAAAACATGGATTATATAACGGCTTCATATTTTTCTAATAGTGGTGGACAAACCAACAATGTAGAAGACGTTTGGAGCAAAGCATTACCATATTTAAGAAGTATTCACGATCCTTATTCAATGGGAGGAATAAATTATATATGGGAAAAAAAGATTTTAAAATCACAATGGCTTAATTACTTAAAAAAGAATTTTCAATATCCTGTAGATAATGTTGAAGCATTAAACGCTGCATTAAATTTTAAACAAGAAATTAGACATAAGTATTTAGTTGATTGGGTTTATCAAATTCCATTAACGCAAGTAAGAAAAGATTGGCAACTTAAGAGTACTTATTTTTCAATTTTTGACAATGGTGAGTATCTATCATTCAAAGGTAAAGGGTTTGGTCATGGAGTAGGATTATCACAAGAAGGAGCTATGAGAATGATAGAACTTGGTTATGACTTTCTCGAAGTATTAAGATTTTATTATACTGATGTTCATCTTATAGATATGAAAAGAAGAGATTTTTATATAATAGACTAGTAGCATCTTTACTATTGGTTAACATAATATTAATTATAGGACAAATAAGGTAAGTTTATTATATTCGTATAATATGTATATCACATGTATTTACTTTATTAAAATGATATACACGATTCTCACAATGATATAATAATCTCAATCTTTGATTATTTAAAAATATTTTTATTGCATTCTCATTAAACGACATTACAGTATGTTTTGATTGATTATTTGAGTTTAAGAAAGAAAGAAAAATTAATTACTTAACAAAGTAGCTATATCCACATTCATTAACTTATTCTTTCCTGAAAAGTATAGATAATGTCCATTTTCGGAAATTCGTAAAGAATAATAACCTTCTTCAATCACTTTCTTCCAATTCTCAGCTAAATCTTCACTATAATATATTCCTTTACTACTACAGGCAACTAAACTATTTGTCTTAGGTATATATTGTATACAACTTATGTAGCCAGGATTATTTTCTTTTAGTTGCCAATTAATTCCACCATCTTTTGTAATGGCCATAGCTTTTACTGTTTTTTCTTTTGAAGACCAATCACCACCAGCTATTATTGCAGTATCTATAGAAAAATTATCTAAAGAGAAAATTCCAGTCATCTTTTCTCCTTGTATTATTGGTGTCTTATATTTCTCCCAACTTTTTCCATATTCACTTGCTACTAATACATTGGCTTCTTTTCCCCCTGTTACGATAAAAGCTTTTTGATCTACCAAACTTATATTA
>NYYE01000018.1 GCA_002686655.1 Crocinitomicaceae bacterium
ATAGCGGGATTACAACTCATTTGTCCTATTGTTTCCATGTTCATGGTAATTAACAAAACGCTTGATCCCATTTTTGCAGCACTTGCAGCGGCTTCATTTCCTGCATGCCCTGCACCAACAACTATTATATCATATTCTTTTAACATATTGTTTCACGTGAAACAAGCCTAAGTATCTGACAATCAGCTAATTAAGCTTAAGAAATGGTTTTCTTGCTTTCGAATTTCTTTAATTTCTTTATCAGTTTTATCATTAAAACCACACAAATGTAAAACACCGTGAATAATTACCCTAAATAATTCTTCATTAAAAGAAACCTTAAAGTTTTTTGCGTTTTCTTTTACCCTTTCTATAGAAATAAAAACATCTCCAACCAGCCCTTCCTCTTTGGAGTAGTCAAAGGAGATTACGTCTGTATAATAATCATGGCCCAAATATTTGATATTGATGTTTTTTAAATACTCATCATCACAAAAAACAAAAGATAAATTTTTAAGTGAGTAACCGAGGGAGGAAACAGCATTTTCAATCCAATTATTAATTGCTGAAGTGTCTAATGGAAAAGAAACAGACTCTTTGTGAAAGAAGATTTTCAAAAATTAAAGTTGAAAAGTTATTTCAACTTTATTGCCAGGCTCTTCAAAAGAAACACCATCAGAAAGGTGGTTCATTAAAAAGATTCCTCTACCCTGAGGCTTTTCTATATTTTCTGGAGATGTAGGATCAGGTAATTGAGAAAAGTCAAAGCCATTACCTTGATCAGTAATGGTAAACACTAATTTTTTTTTATCTAAGGAAGAGACCACTAAAGTATTTTTTTCAAAAACATTGCCGTTGCCATGAGATATGGCGTTATTAACAGCTTCAGATAGGGCTATTAAAATGTTTCCATAAATCTCAACGCTTATCTCGTAAGCATCACAAAGGGAGTTAACCCAGCTTTCTAAAGAGAGTAAACTTTTGGGTTCAGATGGAAGCAAAAGCTGTTTTATTATTGGCTCTGAAGTACTAATCATAATCAATTTCAATAGATTTTATGTACTCATTTACTTTATTTTTATAATAAGGTTTCAAATTTGGTGGAATAGTTTTTAACAGTTCTGTTTCCTCCTGCTTTATTTTCAGATACTCTTCAAACAAAAGAGAGTTGTTTTTTTTATATTCATCTATAGACTCTTTAGACTCTCTTCTTTCTTCTTCCTCCTGTTCTTTAGCGGCTTTCTCTAATTCTAATAGCTTTACTTTAATCTCCTCTTGTCTTTCAATGGAGGAAAGAGAAATATTATTATTTATTATTTCATTTTCAACCTCTTCTATCTTTTTTATTACATCTTTAAGGGAGTTACCCTTTCCTGAACCATCATTATTAAGCTCTTGACTGGCCTCTAATAGCTTTTTCTTTAAAACCGCTTGCTCAGCAGCCATCCTTCCTAACTGTTCAAAAGGTGACCCACTTTTGCCTGGGGATTTTCCATTCTTTTTTTCCTCTAAGAATTTTTTCATAGCTTCAATTTGCTTTTTCATTTGCTCAGCAGTTTGGGGTAGCCCACTTCCAGGCTTTTTATTTTTCCCTCCAGGTTTATTACATTGCCCACTTCCAGGCATGTTTTTTTGCATTTGATTCATCATTTCGCTTAACAATAAGCCAAGTTCGTTGGTGTGCATCATCACTGTTTGTTGTTCAATTTGCGCCCTCTTTGTTTTTCTTTCTGTTAAGTTTTTAATACTATTTCGTAAAGATTTTTTTATCTGCTGAACCTCTTTATTAATCTTACTACTTAACATAATCTGTCGCAAACCTAAAGCCGTTAAAGAGTCTTCAATAATTTGAATTTCATCATTAAGCTTTCTTTGTTCTTGACCAATTCGAATATAGTTGGGGTCTTGCACTTTTGTTGATTTAAGACTGTTAAGCACAGCTTCTTGGTCTAATGAAAAATATATAAGCTGCTCCAGAAGAACTCTTAATGTTTCTAAATCCTCTTCCTCTTGGCTCCCGCCCCCCTTACTTAGTTTGTCCATTGTTTCAGCCAGATCCTTAAGGCCTTCGCTGCTTTTGCGTTGTTCTTCGTTAGCTTTTTTTAATTTGTTTTCTGACAAGTTTTCTATTGCTTTTTCTAAAGACTCATTTATATCTTTTTCCTTTTCTTCAGTATTTATTTGTTTAGGGTTTTTTAGCTCATCATTTTTCTTTTTAAGTTCAAATAAATCATTTTGGATTTCATTAAACCCCCCTTTGATTTTTTCCTGCTCTTTGTTTTTTTCAAAGCTTGAAGTTTCTTTTGAAAGCGTCTTTTTCCTTAAGCTTTCCTCCTTTTGAGCTAAATCCTTAAGGTTTTCAGAAATGTCCTTAGCCATTTTTTCTAATTCAAGCTTTTTAAAGTGCTCAATGGTTCTATCTAGCTCCTTAATCATGTTTTCTTGAGAAAAATCTAAGTCTTCTAGTTTCTCTAGCATCTTTTCTTTATTCATTTCATTGGCTAATTTGTTAAGGTCTTCTAAAAGCTTCTTCATTTCATCTGACATTAGCTCTTCTATCATTTTGTTAATTTGCTCTTGTTTTTTTAATATTTCTTGGCTTTTGTTGTTTTGTTCTTGAGTAAGCTCATTTTCCAAATCGTTTTTTAGCTTTTCCAATTCTTCTTCCAGCTTTTTCTGGTTCTTTAAAAAAGTTTCTAAAGAGGCCTTGTCTTCCCATTCTATACTTTTTTTATTTAACATTGAAGACTTTATTTTTTCTAGTTCAGAGTTTAGGCTAATCATTTTCTTTTGAAGAGAGCTGAAAGATTGCTCTCGCCTAAGACTTCTCATTTTCTTAAGCTCTTTTATCTTTTTTTTAGATGGAATCTTAATAAACAACTTTTTAGACGAAGACTCCTTTGGCCCATTGACCTGGTCATTATCCTTTACTACAAAATAATATTCAATCAAGTCTCCAGGTTGTATATTTATAGTGGACAAGTCAAATTCCAGGCTAAAGCTTGAACTAGTAGCATTTTCAAAAGCAACATCGCGTTTTACTAACAAACTATCTTTTACTTTACAAATAAGGTTTAGCGCTGAAAAGCCATAATCGTCAGAAATCCTTCCCACAAACAAACGCTTATTAAGATTACCACTATCAATAACTTCATTAAAAATAATTTCTGGAAACTCATCCCTTATTAAATCAATAAAATATACTGAGGAGTCTACAAAATCAGAAAGACTGTTCTTTGCCATAATTACATATTCTTGACTTGATTCAGGTTGAAAGTAAAAGTCAAATGAAGCGAATTTGTTTTTAAATATGGTGTCTTTAAACCTAACCGAGCAACTGTTCGAATTCTGTGTTTTCACCTCCCATTTTAGTAAAGACCCTTCAGGAACAACAACCCTGTTTAAGTCATAAAAAGTATCTGCTTTAATTTTGGTATATTTTGGATATTCAACAATTTTTTTTTCAGAAATTATTCTTGCCTTTGGAAGCATTTTTACTTTATAAAAAACAGAATCATTATTTCCATCCAGAAGACTAAAAATAAAAGATGAGTTGACAGACTTAAATTGGTGAGTAAAGTTATTTTTTTTGTTTTTAACAGGAAAAAAACGCTGTTTTCCTACGTGCATATAAAGCTCCTCGGGGTCAACACTTCCATAGGTTTTTATTTGTAAGCTCAAAGGGTCATTTTCTAGAACTAACAGTTCTTGACCTTGGTTTATGGTAAACGAAAACGGATTAGGGGGTTCAAACTTTGAATTAAAAAGCACCACTCTTTTTAAGGGTTCAAAAACTTTTTTAGGAAAAAATAAAGAAAAGCTTACTGCGGTTAAAAAAACTAAAAGAGCTAAAAAAATGAATTTTTTTTCTTCCCCAATTGTAATGGCTGATAAAAAATCGTATTTTAAAGACCCTTTGGACTTTTTATCTATAGAGGCTGATAAAAGATCAGTTTTATTGTTTTCACCCTGATTATTTAAGCTAATTACATTTAAAAGCTGGTCGCCCATTTTAGGGATTCTTTTTTCTAGTAATTTAGCAGCCTGTTCATGACTCATCCTTGACAAAAGCCCCAACAACCTTAAAAAAGGAAAAACAATATTTTTAACGATAAAAGCAATAACGATGCTACCGCTACCAAAAAACAAGAACCCACGTACAATCGACGAAAACCTAAAAAAGCTCTCTAAAGCCAAAACCCCCAACAATACTCCCACCAAAAAGACAATACTTAACAACGCCCCCCTTATTAAAGCTATTTTGTAATGCTTATTTATAAAAAGATCTAGCTCTTTAGTAAGGCTTAAAAAACTATTTTTTGATACGTACATTTTTCTAATGTAATTTTAAATTACTCAAAGCAAAATTAATCCAATTAAAGATTAATAATGTTGAATTAAAAAAAAGAAACCTATTTAATTGTAATTTTGTTTAAAAACAGAAGAAGATGAGGGTTAGAATAACAAAAGAATTTGATTTTGAGGCGGCTCATGCCCTTGACGGTTATGCTGGCAAATGCCAAGACATTCATGGTCACAACTACCACCTAACCTTAACTTTTTTGGGAGAGCCCATTCGAGACAAAAGACTTTCAAATAACGGAATGGTTGTAGATTTCGGAGACATAAAAGACTTTTTAAATAAAACAATTAAACCTCTTTTTGACCATCGTCTTATTTTACGGAACGACTCTAGATTTCTTGGCCTAGAGCAACAAAATCAAAGAATTAGATATGTTGATTATCAACCCACTACAGAAAATATGCTATTAGAAATAGTACAAATTGTTTCAAGCAGTTTTGAAAAAAAAACTAATGCCGTTTTGTGTTCAGCATTTCTTAGAGAAACTCCAAGTAGTTATGTTGAATGGCATAAAGAAGACCAATAATTTTATTATTAGATGAACATAATGAAAGAAAAAAAGCATCATGTTGAGAATTGGTTTAAGGCGCTAAGAGATCAGTTTTGTGATTCTCTATCAGCTATTGAAGGTGCTCTGTTTGAGAGAAAAAAGTGGAAACACAAGGGCGCTGGGGGAGGAGAAATGAGCATAATGAAGGGAAAGGTATTCGAAAAAGTGGGGGTAAATATATCAACGGTTTCAGGGCAATTTTCTGAAGAGTATAGAAATAAAATAAAGGGAACAAAAAACTCACCCAATTATTGGGCTTCGGGCATAAGCCTGGTTGCCCACATGAACTCTCCAAAAATTCCAGCATTTCATTTTAATACAAGGTTTTTAGTAACTGGCGAATCTTGGTTTGGAGGCGGAGCAGATATGACCCCTACTATAGTGAACCAAAATGACACCAGATATTTTCATGCCAAAATGAAGGAAGCTTGCACCCCCCACAATGAAAAATATTACCCTGAATTTAAAAAAAAATGCGACGAATACTTTTATTTACCTCATAGAGAAGAGGCCAGGGGAGAGGGTGGCATATTTTTTGATTATCTTAATACGGGAGACTGGGAGAAAGATTTTTCTTTTGTGAAAGATGTAGGCGTTAGAACTCTTGAAGCAATCACAGAAATTGTTAAACTTCATAAAGACACAAAATGGAGCGACAAGGAGAAAGAAGCTCAGCTGATTAAAAGGGGAAGATATGTCGAATTTAATTTAATTTGGGACAGAGGAACTTTATTTGGTTTAAAAACAGGCGGAGCTACTGAAGCTATTATGATGTCCATGCCCCCAACTGCTAAATGGGCTTAGTAAATGACCACCCTAAAACAAATAGAAGAAATAATTTCTAAGATTCCTGACCCAGAAATTCCGGTTATCTCAATAAAAGAATTAGGCGTTCTAAGAAAAATAGAAAAAATAGACGAAAAAATTATAGTTACGATTACCCCAACATATTCCGGTTGCCCCGCAATGGACAGGTTTCAAAAAGATATTAAAGAAAAATTAGAGGATTTAGAAGTAAGTAGTTTTGAAATACAGCTTCAATACGACCCTGCGTGGACTACAGACTGGATAACAGAAGACGCTAAGAAAAAATTGAAAAAATATGGAATTGCCCCTCCAGCCCATAGCACCAGTGACAAAACCATTCTTATGGGGAAAAAGCAAGAAGTCCAATGCCCAAGGTGTAACACNAGAGAAACAAAACTGGTAAGTCAATTTAGNTCAACCGCCTGCAAGGCAATGTATCAATGCGAAGATTGTCTGGAGCCTTTTGAATATTTTAAGTGTTTATGAATACTTAAAGAAAGTACGCGCCGCTCAAACAGTCAGGATTCAATTAAATAGCCTTTATTTTTGATGAAAATAATCGCTTATAAAAGTTAAAACCTTTGGCAACGAACTTCTCCAATAAGTCCAATTATGTGAACCATCTCGTACGCGATATTCATGAGGAATTCCTCTTTTTTTGAGGGCAACATGAACCATAGAATTCCCTTCAAATAAAAAATCATCATCTCCGCAATCAATATACCATTTCACACTTTTAAGATTGGCGTCTGTTTGGTTTTTTATAATTGAAATAGCATTATGATTAGAATAGTAATTATAGACCGTTTCTCTTCTTAAGTCTTTAAGGTTAGCTTCATTTTTTTTATAAAACTCATCATAAGAAAGCTCTCCCATTACCCCACTCAAGGGACATGCAGAAGAAAACATTTCTGGATGTCTAAGCGCGTAAATAAAAGCACCCCCACCCCCCATAGACAACCCAGCTATAGCCCTAAATCTTTTTTCAGACCTTATGCGGTACTTTTTTTCAATAAAAGGAANAAACTCATCAAAGAAAAAAGATTCATAGTTCCACTCGCCATCAAAGCTATTAAAGTAACCTTTTTGCCCCGATTGTGCNTCTGGCATTACAATAATCATAGGTGTTGCCAACCCGTTTTCAATAGCTTTGTCAGTAATTTGTAAAACATCTCCAAACTGAACCCAACCAGTCTGATCATCTCCTGAACCATGNAGCAAATAAAGAACAGGATATTTTCTTTTAGAAGTTTCATAGTCGGGAGGAAGATAAATAGCATATTTTCTTTCACCANCAAGAATTTTACTAGTTAAAGTAAGATTGTCCATTACTTTGCTGTACTGTGAAACAGCACTAAACGTCATAAAAATCCAAACCAATAATATAGCTTTTCTCATTCTTTTACATTTTGGTAATTCAAACAACACTCCCAATCATCTTTAAAGTAGTCTTTTATTTTATTTAGATATATTGGATCCAAAAGGGGCTCTTTTGAATACATGAATTTAGGAANAAAAAAAGAAAGATATAAGATGCCATATCTAAAAAAAGCGTGGTAAAATCGCCAGATTAAATGTAGTAAAAGGNTTTTAAAAACACGTCTTTTTCTAAGGTTAAAATACCTTGATATAGCCCGAATGCTTTTTAATTGTTTTTCGCTGTATGAGCCATGTTTTTTAGAGAAATTTACCTTCTCAATATTAATGTTAGATCCAGTATATTCACAAAAATCAGCAATAAATTTTTTTGGATTGGACTTCAAATNATGATGAAAGAGAACNATTGGCTTTTGGGAGAAAGCCTTTGTTAATATGTCTATTTGATATTTAAAATTGAAGTGAATTTTTTTAAAAAAACCGCTATCATCTTCTAAGTNTAAAAAATCTCCTACCCCNCCTNTAAATCCATTTTTAACAAACCGTCTATACTGAGAAGCAAAATACTCATCATGTCTTCTTAAAACAATAATTGGAGTAGACTGCGGGTATTTGTTGGAAAACTTGAAAACCTCTTTTTCAAATTGTCGGTCAAACTCTCTTGAAACTAAAANATTACCGAACTTTATTTTTTCTATTTCTAGAAANATATTTTGGTACCTATTTGTAGGAATATAGGCTATTTTAGAAAGTAGAGGAAACACTCTTTTCTGTAAAAAAGTACTTCCTGTTTTGCTAATTCCAACGTGAAAGTAAANCTTTTGTAAAGACGAATTCATGTTATAAAGTAACTATTTTTTATCGCAGAACCTGCAAATTAAATTACAGAAAAAATCTGCTATTTAAGACTTTTTTTTATGAGCTTATTAATGGTTTTAGTAAATGACAGCTGAGAGTTATACCAGTTATTACTAGTAACATCAAATTTGATGTAACCGATAGGGAAGTCCATTAGTGTTTTTAGCTCGTCTTTATTTTCTAGAGAGTTTAAAAAATCTACTTCAACTAGTTCAACAACCAGATCAAAAAACGGAATGTTTTGTAACCCAAGAGGGACATCCGTGTTAAAAGCAACTCGTTTAGTAACGTGCCCAGAGCAAACAAACTCTAACAAAACATGTCTATTAACGGGTATGTCTATAGAGTGATTAGCCTTTTCCACTAGCACTGTATCTTTTGACCCATCTTGATATACTTTCCTAACAATTAAATTTGTAAGCTCACCAAACGCGTTGTTAACTTTAAAATGAATGTGAAGATGCCTTTCGTCATTTGTTTGTGAAAACAAAGACGAAGTAATTAAAAGTAGAGCGATATAAAAAAAATGACGCATTATTTTTTTTTGTTAAAATAATAATAGTGAAAAGTTTAGAAAACTAAAATTCATCTTTTTTTATTATAATTATTTTTATTGAAGTTGTTTTTAAAACTAACGTAGCAATTATAATTCAATCTTTATTGACCAATCCATTTTTCTGAACAACCAAATCTTGAATCTATAAATCGTGTAATACATTATTGGAACCACAACNAAGGTTAAAAAAGTGGCAAAGGTTAAACCATATATAATAGCTAAGCTCATAGGCTTAAAAAAGATAACGTTGTCCCCTCCAAAAAATATTTGTGGGTCCCAATCACTAACAAGAGTAAAAAAATTAATGTTAAGGCCAGAGGCAAGCGGGAAAAGACCAAGAATTGTAGTTATGGCTGTTAATAAGACTGGCCTAAGCCTTGTTTTGCCACCCTCAATAACGGATGCTTTGAAATCTTCGTCAGAGACTAAGGTAGCTTCGTCTAGATTAAGCCCTTCTCTTTTTCTTCTTCTAATAAGATTGGTGTAGTCAACAAGAACTATAGCATTATTTACTACAATACCAGCTAGTGATATTATTCCAACCATGGTCATGATAATTACAAAATCATTTCTGGAGATAACAATACCTAAAAACACCCCCGCAAGACTTAAAACTACTGAAGATAATATAATGGCAGGGNATGAAAACGCATTAAATTGAGTTACTAAAATCAATAAAATTANAAAAACGGCAAATAATAAAGCGCCACTTAAAAANGCGAGTTCTTTTTCTTGGTCCTCCATTTGACCAGTAAACTTATATTTGAACCCAGAATTAATAAAATTATTCCCTGCATCAGAATTCTCAAACTCATTTAGGCTGTTTTTTACAACTGCAATAATTTCATTGGCATTGTAACCCTCTTGAACGCCGCTAAAAATGGTAACAGTATTATTTTGATTTTTTCTAACAACAGCTGCATACTTATTGATTTTTTTAATGTTTTTTACAACAGCGCTTATGGGAACGCTTAGNTTAACTCCGCGATTGTTCATAAACATTATTTTCTGTTCTAAAATTGAAGACACATCGCTACGGTTGCTTTCATTATACCTTATGTTGATGTCATAATCTTCATCGTTAAAATTGTATGTAGAAACATCTTTTCCAAAAAGAGACGTTCTAATACTTTGAGCTATTTGACTAGTAGAGAGACCAACTCTTTTAGCATATTCTCTGTTAATATCAATTTGAATTTCAGACTTATTAACTTCAACATCAAGTTTTAGTTTTTGAATACCCTCAATATTTTTTTTAATTAAAAACTGCTGTAAAGATTCTGCTCTTTGGGTGAGCTCACCATAATCAGAGGACCCTGTTATTTCAATATTTATTGGCGGCTGTTGAGGAGGACCACTCTGCTCTTTGTCTACTACAATAGTNATATCAGCATGAAATTTTCCAATTAGAGACTTTTCAATTAGACTCTTTACTGTACTAGTATTCAACCCTTTTCTATGAGAAAACTCGCAAAAAGAAACTGTAATTCTTGCTTTGTGAGGAGTTTCACCAAAAGATGGGCCGCTATTTGGGTCCGAGGTGCCCTTGCCAACCTGTTCTATAATAGNTTCAACAAAAGGAGTTTTTATAGTTTTGTTATTTATCAATTCTANATCTGCTGCTTGCAAGTAGGAAAGAGTATCTTTTTCTGAAATAGGGGAACTTAAAACACGATTAATTTCTTTCTTTATTGCTATGGTTGCTGCATTGGTTTCTGCTATGTTTGTTCCCACCGGAAGCTCTACAAAAACATTGATATAGTTTGGCTGATTTTCAGGAAAGAACAATACTTTTGGAGGAAAAACACCNGTTAGGACAAAGGATAGAATAAGAGTAAAGAAAGTTCCTGTAATTACCCAAAGAGGTCTTTTCTTGTGTAAAACCCAGCTTAAGAACTTTTGATAGCCAAACTCTAATTTTGGCAAAAATTTATTTTGAAACCACTCAGTTCCAGGGAAAAATAAGAACCCATTTAATAGAACCAGCCCAGAAACAATAATTGACAAATTACCCAAGCTCTTAAACCCAGAAACCAACAACAACAAACCAACAACAACAAAAGCCCCAAAGCTTTTAACAATTTTTCTTGTTTTTGGAGTGTTATTTTCAATTTTCATCAAAACAGCCATCAAAACAGGTGTTATTACCAAGGCAANAAATAAAGAAGAGCCCAAGACAATCATTAATGTTATGGGTAAATANTGCATNAATTCACCAATAATACCAGGCCACAATGCCAATGGAACAAAAGCAGCTAAGGTTGTGGCTGTAGAAGCTATAATAGGCCATGCAACTTCTCCAATTCCTTTTTTTGTGGCTTCAAAAGAATCAAGTCCTTCGTCCATTAATCGGTACACGTTTTCAACTACAACTATTCCGTTATCAACCAACATTCCCAAAGCTAACACCAAGGAGAAAAGAACCATGATATTTAAACTAACTCCTGCAGAGTTTAGCAATATAAAAGACAAGAACATAGAGAAAGGAATAGCAACCCCTACAAATAAAGCATTTCTAATTCCCAAGAAAAAAAGCAACACAAAAACTACTAAAATGACTCCAAAAACAATAGAATTCTCNAGATTACTTACTTGAGAGCGAATCATTANAGACTGGTCATTGGTNTAGGTCAGNTTCATGTCAGAGGGAAAAGATTTTTCTAANTCTTCAACCTCAACNTTGAGCTTGTCAATAGCATTAATAATATTCTCTCCCGCTCTTTTTTTAACATCTANCATTACCACAGGCTGACTNTTTTGTCTTGCATAGCTAGTAGTGTCAGAGTCTGAGAAAGAAACGTTTGCAACATCCCTCAAGTAAACATTGTCATTATTTTCGTGCTTTACTACAAGATTATTAAAGTCCCTCAAATTTTTAAACTTTCCTTCAATTAGAACAAAATTATCTATCCCATCAATTTTTAAGTTGCCAGCACCAATGGTAGTGTTTTCGCTTTGAATCGCAGATTCAATGTCTCCAAAACTTACTCTATTTGCTTCTGCATCAAATTTTCTTATTTCAATTTTTACCTTTTTTTCTTGAACTCCACGAATTTCTACAGCGTTAATTTCAGAAATGGATTCTAAACGATCTTTAATTAAGTCTGCTTTTTCTTTAAGAATGTCTACTGGGTATTCCCCAGAAAGATTAATATTAATGATTGGAAATTCATTGACGTCGATTTCTTGTATAGTTGGTTCAACGGGTAGGTCTTGTGCAAATGTTTTAGAAGACCTTGCATCTGAAAGGGCCTCTTCAACTGCTCTTTTTGCGTCTTTTGGGGTTATTCCAAAATCAAACTCTATTTTTAATATTCCAAAGTCTTGAGTAGCGGTAGAAGTTATTTTTTCTATTCCCTTAAGCTTATTAAGCTCTTTTTCGAAAGGCTTTATAATTTTATCAGCTATTATTTCGGGAGAATTACCTGGATATGGAACATTCACATAAATTTCAGGGACTTGAATTTGAGGAAAACTTTCTCTGGGCATATTTTTATATGCAGAGATTCCACCAAGAAGAAAAATGGTTATAATTAAGTAAACTGTTTTTCTGTTGTTAACCGCTAATGAAGACAGCCCAAATTCTCGCCATTGATTGATTTTTTCTCTCATTATTTTTATTTGCTACTTATAACTTCTACTTCTTGCCCCTCTAGAACAGTACTTCTACCTTCGTCAACTATCAAAACACCTTCGTCAACACCAGATAATATTTCCACTTCGGATTGGTAGTTTCTGCCTAAAACAATATTTTTAATTACTACGCTATTATTGTCATCAACAATCTTTAGGTAGGTTTCTCCTTTGGAATTCTTTAAAATTAACCTAGAAGGAAGGCATATTGCACTATCTTTTGTATAATGATTTATATTCAGTTCTACCATTAGGTTTGGAATTAGTCCGTTGTTTTTTGGCAACTTACATTCTATTTTAACAGTTCTATTAATGGCGTTTATTACTTTTCCAACTCTACTTACAGAAAGGTTTTCAATATTTAAATCCAGGGAAGGAAAATACACACTTAACGGTTTTGTTTCTGATATGTCTGAAAGTAAATTTTCAGAGACATCAGCCACTGCGTAAAAGTCGCTGGTGTTTATCAATAGACACAAATAATTCATTGGGCTGACAATCTCTCCAGACTTTACCAAAACCTCTTCAATATATCCGCTGAAGGGAGCTATAACTTTTGATTTTTCAATTTGAGTTAGTAATGTGTTTTTAGCTTTTTTAGCCCTGTTTAAGCCGCTTTCTGCTTCTTTTAGCTGAATTTCTGTTGTTACCCCATCCTCAAACATTATTTTTTGTTTGTTAAAAACATACTCTGCAAATGAAATCTGTTCATTTATTTCAGCAATTTGGGCATTGAACAAATCTGTTGCTATAGTAAAAAGAGCTTGCCCTTTTTCTACGTACTCTCCTTCTGTAATATGAATTTTTTCTATAGCACCATTTATCTCAGGCTTCACATAGGTCATTTTTTTGCTAACCACACTTCCTTGAGCTTTGAAAAAGTCTTTAAATGTTTTCCTTTCAACTTTTAAAACAGAAACTAATGGATTTTTAACCTCAAAACTGACTTCTTCTAATGTCTCAGCACTAGTTGTTTTGTTGCTATTACAAGATGCAAAAGCTAATAATGTTAACCAGATTAATTTTTTCATAATTGTATGGGGTTAGTATGTGTTCTTAATTGTACTTCAGACTTATATAGCTCGTATTCCTTTTGAATTAAAGCTTGCTTTGACTGTAAAAGCTGCATTTTTCTTTGCGAAATAGTTAGGGAGTTGGACGCACCATGAGAAAGTTTTTTTTCTTCATTGCTGTAAACATTTTCAATTAAATCAACTTTTGTTTTTTGATCACTGTAGCTGGAAAGGGCATTTTTGTAATTATTTTTTAAAAGTACAAACAGTGAAATTATTTGATTTTCAATATCTTTTAATTCATTTTTAGCCTTAAGAAGCTCTAACTCTTTTTGTTTATTTTTTGCCACACCTTTTCCACTGTTATAAATAGGAATTTTAACGTTAATGCCCCAAAGGGTAGAAGGGTACCAGCTTTTATTGGAATCAAAAAAGTTAAAATTGTTTCTCATTGCCATGTGCTGTTGGTTGAAAAACCCAAATATGGAAGGATAGCCCTCGCTTTTAGTGGCCTTTAGATCTAGCTCGCTTAGCAAAACACTTTGCTCTCCTAAACGTACCGCTCTACTTGATTTTGGATTGAGTTTATTTTGACTTATGGAGTTAGAATCGTTATCTAGTTCAAAAGAGTCAGTTAAATAAATAGTACTGTCTAGCGGGTAGCCAATCATTGATTTAAGAGATAATAGAGCCAACCCTTCATTAGAATTTAATTGTTCCAGACCATTTTTAAGATCCAGTTCCATTATAATTAAGTCATTAATAGCCGTTTTTTCCAACAAGCCGTTTGAAATTAAACTATTGGTTTTCTTCTTTAGTGATTCCAGCTCTTTAATGTTTTCAAGAACTAATTTTTTTTGTTTCTTAATTAGAATTACTTGTCCAAGAGCTAGTTGAATGGATTCAAATAACGTTTCGTGTTTTTGAACCAAGGAGAGCCTAGCAAGTTCGTTTAGGTTTTTAGCAGCTTTCACTGCATATAAATAACTAAAACTAAAAATTAGCTGACTAGCTTGTAAACTATAGT
>NYYE01000019.1 GCA_002686655.1 Crocinitomicaceae bacterium
CGTCTTTACTGATTGGGCTAATATTAATGGAGGAGAATTAGAGTATAGAAGAGTTTTAATTTCTCAAAAAAATCCATCTGGAGGAGGGTTCTCAAAACTAGCAGGTAAAAGTTATATTGAGTTAGTTCAAGATATATCTAGTAGAGTTCCTAAAAAAATTTATGAAGACAGGCTCTGGGGAGATACAGGTTTTGTTCACTTAGGCTTTGACGTTAGAAATATGAAAGCTTTAGGAAAAAAACTTTCTTCTGAGGGTTTTGGATTTACTTGTGATACTAATGATGTATTGAGCATGGGGGAGAGTACAAAAGTTCATTGTACTTATTGCGAAGACCCTGATGGAACTTTAATGGAGATGATAGAAGTATATAAAATTCCAATTATTGAAAAATTAGGATTGTATTTAAATGTTGAAAAACGAAAAGCTTCACAACCTTTACCAGACTGGATGCTAAAAGCATTAAAATTTACAAGAATCAAAGATTAATCAGGGGATTGCTTCCTAATTAGTTTGAAAAAAAGTTCTGGAAAAAATCTTTTTACATTTAGTATCCAGGCACCTTTTCCGCCAGAGTAAATTTCTTTTTTCTGATCCATTATGCCATCTATAATATCTTGAGCACATTTTTCAGGAGATATACCTTTTTCTATTAAAGAATCATTTTTTTTATTGGTTACTCCTTTTTCAGTAATAGCATTTAAAGAAATATTGGTTTTAACTAAAAAAGGAAAAACAATACTTATGAAAATATTATTTTTTTCTTCTTCAAGCCTAAGGGATTCAAAAAACCCTACTTGAGCAAATTTTGATGCAGAGTAAGATGATCTCAAGAAAAAACCAAATTTTCCAGAGCTACTGCTTATGGTAGTAATGTGTCCGCTTTTTTGTTTTTGCATTACTGGAAGAATACTTTTAGTTAAAGCAACAGTCCCAAAATAATTTACTTCCATAATTTTTCGATCTATTTCTATATCAGTTTCATAGGCTCTTGACCTTTGGCTAATTCCGCCATTATTAATTAATAAATCTATGCTTTTGAATTTGGACACAACTTTTACAACCTTTTCAGAAAAGTCTGATGATCTCTCTAAATCTATGGGTAAAATAAGAACTTCAGTGTTACAAAGATTAGCAACTTCCACTAATTGATCTTCTTTTCTCGAAGATAGTACTAAGTTAGCACCTAAAGAACCTAACTTTATTGCTAATGCTTTTCCTATACCTGATGATGCTCCGGTAATCCAGACTGTTTTTCCCTTAAAGTCAATCATAGTATAAATATATGATTTGTAAAATTAAAATGCTAAAAGGGAAATCAATGGATAAAATTTATTATTTAATTAATAAGATTATCAATCATTTCATCATCTGCAGAGAAGGGAATTGTAACCTCTAGTTTTGAATTCCTTTTCATTTCTCTTTTAATAGCAAAAATTGCTTCCTTGTTTCTCGCCCAATTTCTTCTTGCAATACCATTGTTAACATCCCAAAATAGCATATTGCTAAGTTTATCTTCAGATTCTGGAGAACCATCAATAGTTAGTCCAAATCCACCATTTATAACCTCACCCCATCCTACTCCTCCACCATTGTGAATACTTACCCATGTTGCGCCTCTAAATGAATCTCCTATTACATTTTGAATAGCCATGTCAGCTGTAAATGATGAGCCATCATATATGTTAGAAGTTTCTCTATATGGCGAGTCGGTTCCAGAAACATCGTGATGGTCTCTACCAAGAACAATTGGAGCAGAAATTTCTCCTTTTTTAATGGCTTTATTAAAAGCTTTTGCAATGGCTATTCTGCCTTCAGAGTCTGCATAAAGTATACGAGCTTGAGAACCCACAACTAAGTTATTTTCTTGTGCTCCTTTGATCCATTGAATATTATCTTTCATTTGTTGCTGAATTTCAACTGGGGCATCTTTTAATAAGTCTTTTAAAACCGAACATGCAATATCATCAGTCATTTTTAAGTCTGAAGCCTTTCCAGATGTACATACCCACCTAAAAGGGCCAAATCCATAATCAAAACACATGGGCCCCATAATATCTTGTACATAAGATGGATATTTAAAAGTCACTTTATCACTTTTCATTATATCAGCACCTGCTCTTGAAGCTTCCAGTAAAAATGCATTCCCATAATCGAAAAAATAAGTCCCTTTTTTAGTATGTTTTTCAATAGCATTAGTGTGTCTTATTAATGATTCTTTCACTTTTATTTTGAATAGATTCGGATCTGATGTCATAAGTTTATTTGATTCATCAAAAGTTAATCCCACTGGATAATATCCTCCTGCCCATGGATTATGAAGTGATGTTTGATCTGAACCTAAATCAATGTAAATATTTTCTTTATTAAATTTTTCCCATACATCCACAATATTACCATCATAAGCAATTGAAACAACTTCTTTAGATTTTTTGGCATTTTTTACCCGCTCACACAATTTATCTAAATCACTTATGATTTCATCAACCCATCCCTGTTCATGTCTTTTGTAGCTCGCTTTAGGATTGATTTCTGCGGTAACTGAAATAACACCAGCAATATTTCCAGCTTTTGGTTGAGCTCCACTCATTCCTCCAAGACCAGCAGTAACAAATAATTTACCATGAGGCCCATTAGCGTCTATTTTCCTGCATGCGTTGAGCACTGTAATGGTGGTTCCATGGACAATTCCTTGAGGACCTATATACATGTAAGATCCTGCAGTCATTTGTCCATACTGAGTAACTCCTAAAGCATTGTATTTTTCCCAGTCAATTGGTTTTGAATAGTTAGGAATCATCATTCCATTAGAAATAACAACTCTTGGAGCATTTACATTAGAAGGAAAAAGACCTAGCGGATGTCCACTATACATAACTAAGGTTTGATCATCCTGCATTTTTGATAAATATTGCATTGTAAGAAGATATTGAGCCCAATTCTGAAAAACTGAACCATTTCCTCCATAGGTTATCAACTCTTGGGGATGTTGAGCTATCGAAGGGTCCAAATTATTTTGAATCATTAACATAATTGATTTCGCTTGAATAGAATTACCTGGATATTCATCAATCGGTCGAGCAAATATTTTATAATCTGGTTGAAATCTGTACATGTAAATTCTACCATAATTATTTAGTTCTTCAGAAAATTCTTTTCCTAGTATCTTATGCTGCCTTTTGGGGAAATATCTTAAAGCATTTTTGATAGCTAATGCCTTTTCTTTTTTAGATAAAGAATCAATTCTATTTGGAGCATGACTAAGGTTGGGTATTCTTGGTTTGAAATCGGGTAATTTATCAGGTATTCCTAAAGAAATTAATTTTTTAAAATATGACATTTTTAAACTTTAAACCAATATTATTTACCAAAACCATAAGGGCAATGTTTGCATTTACTTTCGCAACAGTAACCTCGATTTAAGTGATATTTTTTGGTAAAAATAATTAAACCTTCTTTAGAATAATAAAAATTATCTTTTTCGAGTTTTTTTACTGGTTTTGTGTCATATGTAGANTTAATCATAATCTAATTTATGTATATTACTTAAACGATTATATTTTGTTTTATCTAAATCATAGAATAAATTGATTAACATTCCACAAAATGAAAGAACAAAATTCCATACATTTGGGAAAATCTTTTAAAAAAACACTGTAAAATGTCCAAATATCAACATCTAATTGATTCTTTTATGAAAGAATTAGAATTAAAAAATAGTCATGAGCCAGAATTCATTCAAGCGGTTGAAGAAGTTGTAGAAGCAGTAATTCCTTTCATAGAGTCAAATCCTAAATATAAGAAAGCGAAAATCCTAGAAAGAATTGTTGAACCAGAAAGAGTGATTCAGTTTAGAGTCCCTTGGATTTCTGATTCTGGGGAGCCTCAAGTTAATAGAGGTTTTAGAGTTGAGTTCAATTCTGCGATTGGGCCATATAAAGGAGGACTTAGATTTCATCCATCTGTTAACTTGTCAATTTTAAAATTTTTAGGTTTCGAACAAATTTTTAAAAACTCTTTAACAACACTTCCTATGGGAGGTGGCAAAGGAGGTTCAGACTTCAATCCTAAGGGGAAATCTGATAACGAAGTAATGAAGTTCTGTCAATCCTTTATGACTGAACTTTCAAGACATATTGGGCCAAATACTGATGTTCCAGCAGGAGATATTGGAGTAGGGGGGAGAGAAATTGGATATATGTTTGGCCAATATAAAAGGTTGCGAAATGAATTTACAGGTGTTTTAACAGGTAAGGGAATAAATTGGGGAGGATCTTTAATTAGACCAGAGGCAACAGGATATGGTGTTGTTTATTTTGCTGAAAAAATGCTTAATACAAAAGAAGATAATTTAAAGAATAAAATTGTATCTATCTCTGGTTCAGGTAATGTAGCACAATATGCTTGCGAAAAGTGTATACAACTTGGAGCTAAAGTAGTTACTATGAGCGACTCAAAGGGTTATATTCATGATTCAGATGGGATAGATACTGAAAAGTTATCTTGGATTATGAATCTAAAAAATATTGAAAGAGGAAGAATTTCAGAATATATTAAAAAATACCCTAAAGCATCTTTTCATGAATCTAAGTCTCCTTGGGATGTTAAGGTAGACTTAGCATTACCCTGTGCTACTCAAAATGAGTTAAAAAAGGAAGATGCTAAATTACTTGTTAAAAATAAATGTATTGCTGTTGTTGAGGGAGCGAATATGCCATGCAGTCCTGAGGCTATATCTTTATTTATAGAGAATAAGACTCTTTTTTCACCAGGCAAAGCTTCCAATGCAGGAGGTGTTGCAACTTCAGGTTTAGAAATGTCTCAAAACTCCTTAAGATTTAACTGGACAAGAGAAGAAGTGGATGAGAAATTACATAATATAATGCTTGATATTCACCAGCAGTGTGTTAAATTTGGTAAGCAAGAAGATGGCTATATTGATTATGTAAAAGGAGCTAATATTGCTGGTTTTGTTAAAGTTGCTGACGCAATGATTGATCAAGGAATCGTATAATTATGTATGGATCTCTTAAAAACCAATTAAAAAAAGAACTTTCAAGTATTGAATCATCTGGTCTTTTCAAAAAAGAAAGGGTCATTACTTCTTCTCAAGGAGCAAGTGTACGTGTAGAAGGAGATAAGGAAGTAATAATAATGTGCGCCAATAATTATTTAGGTCTTTCTTCAAATACTGAGGTGGTAAACGCTGCCAAATCAGCTCTAGAAACTCATGGTTTTGGCATGTCTTCTGTAAGATTTATATGTGGAACTCAAGATATTCACAAAGAATTAGAAAAAAGAATTGCTGATTTTTACAGCACTGAGGATACTATTTTGTACGCAGCAGCTTTTGATGCAAATGGAGGACTTTTTGAACCTCTTTTTGGAGCGGAGGATGCTATTATTTCTGACGAATTAAATCATGCCTCAATTATTGATGGAGTGAGACTTTGTAAGGCTAAAAGATTTAGGTATCAGCACAGCAATATGGAAGATTTAGAAAATCAACTTATTGATGCTCAAGAATGTAGAAACAGAATTATTGTAACTGATGGAGTATTTTCAATGGATGGTGATATTGCTAAAATGGATGAAATATGTGATTTAGCCGATAAATATGATGCTTTAGTGATGACAGATGAATGTCACTCAGCAGGTTTTATTGGAAAAACAGGTAGAGGAGTTCCAGAATATCATAATGTTGTGGACAGGGTTGATATTATTACTGGAACCTTAGGTAAAGCCTTAGGTGGCGCAATGGGAGGATATACTACTGGCAAAAAAGAAATTATTGAAATGTTAAGGCAAAAATCAAGACCCTATTTATTTTCAAACTCTTTAGCTCCCTCAATTGTTGGAGCAGCAAATAAGGTTTTTGAAATCCTTTCTTCAAGTACTAAACTTAGAGATCAACTCGAAAAAAATACTTTATATTTTAAAAAGAAAATTATTGAAGCAGGATTTGACATTAAAGCTGGTAACTCACCAATCATTCCAATTATGCTTTATGATGCCGCTCTTTCTCAAAAATTTGCTGATATGCTTTTGGAACAAGGCGTTTATGCTGTTGGTTTTTTCTATCCTGTTGTTCCAAAAGGAAAAGCGAGAATAAGAACCCAAATTTCTGCGGCTCACACGAAAGAGCATTTGGATTTAGCAATTTCAGCTTTTGTAAAAGTAGGTAAGCAATTAAATGTTATTTAGCACTTCTTGTTAAATATTTAAGTTCTCAATTGTTAGAATCAAAATTATATCATATCTTCGCAGCCCATTAATTAAATAACATTATAAAAGTGAGTCATTTAAGTTACAAAACAATTTCAGCTAATAGAGAGACCGTAAACAAAGAATGGTTATTAGTAGATGCCGATGGTCAACCTCTTGGTAGAGTAGCAAGCCAAGTTGCCAGATTAATAAGAGGAAAACATAAAGTAGACTTTACTCCTCATGTTGATTGTGGAGATAATGTTATCATAATAAATGCTGAAAAAGTTACTTTATCAGGAAATAAGTGGGAAAATAAAGAATATATTAGACACACTGGATACCCAGGTGGACAAAGATCTATAAATGCTTCTTCCATGTTAAAAAAGTTTCCAGAGAGATTATTGGAAAAAGCTGTTAAAGGAATGTTACCTAAAAATAGATTGGGAAGAAAATTATTTGGAAATCTACATGTTTTTGTAGGTGACACTCATAATAAAGAAGCTCAGAAACCAAAAAAAGTAGAACTTAATTAATATTTAATGTCCGTAATAAACAAATTAGGAAGAAGAAAATCTTCAGTAGCAAGAATTTATCTAAAAAGTGGTAAAGGAAAAATCACTATTAATAAAAGAGATCATAAAGACTATTTCACAACTGACGTTCTGCAATATAAAATTTTCCAACCATTTGAATTAACAGGTACTAAAGGAAAGTATGATGCTACTATCAATGTAAATGGTGGTGGATCTACAGGTCAAGTCGAAGCGATTAGATTAGCTATTTCTAGAGCATTGGTAGAAATTAATGAAGATTATAAACCGCTGCTCAAAGCTGAGGGACTAATGACTAGGGATCCTAGAATGGTTGAAAGAAAAAAACCAGGACAACCTAAAGCAAGAAAGAAATTTCAATTTAGTAAAAGATAATTTTAATAAATGCACCAGGGTGCATAGTTTAGTATCTAAGGTATATAGATCAAATAATTTGCTACTATTTACCTGCTGATAATACAGTAACAAGAAAGTAAACAAATATGACAAAAGTAACTTTTGAACAAATGTTGAATGCCGGAGTGCATTTTGGACATTTAAAAAGAAAGTGGAATCCAAGTATGTCTCCATACATTTTTGATGAAAAAAAAGGAATTCACGTAATAGATTTAAATAAGACTTTAATTAAGCTAGAAGAAGCGTCAAGTGCAATGAAACAAATTGCAAAGTCCGGTAGAAAAATTCTTTTTGTAGCAACCAAAAAACAAGCNAAAGAAATAATGTCAACTAAAGTTGAAGAAGTCAATATGCCTTCTATTACAGAAAGATGGCCTGGAGGGTTATTAACCAATTTTAAAACTACAAGAAAAACCATCAAGAAGATGACATCAATTGACAAAATGATGAAGGATGGTACAGCTGATACAATGTCAAAAAGAGAACGATTACAATTAACTAGAAAGCGGGAAAAAATTGACAAAATTTTTGGTAGTATTTCNGATATGAACCGACTACCTGCAGCAATTTTTATTGTTGATGTTAAAAAAGAACATATTGCCNTAGCAGAAGCTAAAAACTTAAATATTCCAATATTTGCTATGGTAGATACTAACTCTAGTCCTGAAGGNATAGATTTTATTATCCCATCAAATGATGATGCAACTAAATCTATTGATTTAGTAGTCTCTACCCTTTGTGATTCTATAAAAGAAGGATTAGGGGAGAGAAAAGACTCTAAAGATAAAATTGCNCAAGAAAAAGCAGCTAAGGAAGAAGCTGCAAAAGAGAAATTAGCTAAAGAAGAGGCAGCTAAGGAAGAAGAATNTCAAGANAATAAAGAAGAAGTTNAATCTTAAATCTACTTAAAATGAGTATTACAGCAAAAGATGTTAATGAACTAAGAAAAAAGACTGGAGCAGGTATGATGGACTGTAAAAAGGCATTAACCGAATCCAATGGAGATATGGAGNGTGCTATAGATTTTTTAAGAAAAAAAGGTCAAAAAATTGCAGCAAAAAGAGGAGATAGAGATGCTAGAGAAGGTTTAGTTATTTCTAAATCTCACAATGAAAATGGTTATTTGGTATGCTTAAATTGTGAAACAGACTTCGTTGCAAAAAATGAAGATTTTGGTGCTTTTGCTAATTCCTTAGTTGATCTGGCAATGCAATCTGAATCCAATACACTTGAAGATTTACTGAATCAAAAATATGCTAATTCAGAATTAACAGTTAAAGAAAAAATTACTGAGCAAAGTGGGGTTATAGGCGAAAAAATAGAAATTTCTGCATTCGAAAAGATAACAGCANCAAAAGTAGTGGCTTATAATCATCCTGGAAACCAAATTGCAACTATTGTAGGTTTATCACTTGATGAAGAAGAAGTTGGTAAACAAGTTGCCATGCAAGTTGCCGCAATGAATCCAATTGCTTTAGATCAGGATTCGGTAACACAGGATGTTATTGATNGAGAAATTGAAGTGGGGAAAGATTTAGCTATTCAGGAAGGCAAACCTTTAGAGATGGCTGAAAAAATTGCTAAAGGAAGATTAAATAAATTTTTTAAAGAAACAACACTTATTAATCAAGCCTTTATCAGAGATAATAAAAAAACTGTTGGACAGTTTCTTAAAGAANCTAATCCTGATTTAATGGTGACAGATTTTAAGAGGTATTCACTATCAGTTTGATATTGTTGATTATATTTAGAGAGCTATTAGCTCTCTTTTTTTTGACTTAAATTTTAAATTATGAAATATAAAAGAATTTTATTGAAACTAAGTGGAGAGGCACTTATGGGTAATAAACAATTTGGTATTGACAATAATAGNTTAATGCAATATGCTAATGATATTAAAGAGATTTCAGATTTAAATGTAGAAATTGGAATTGTTATTGGAGGAGGAAATATTTTTAGAGGAGTTCAAGCAGAAAAAGGTGGTATGGATAGAACTCAGGGAGATTATATGGGAATGTTAGCTACAATGATAAATAGTATGGCACTCCAATCTGCTTTAGAATCCATAGGTTTATATACAAGACTTCAATCAGCAATTGAAATGAAACAAATTGCAGAACCCTATATAAAAAGAAAAGCAGTTAGACATTTAGAAAAAGGCAGAATAGTAATTTTTGGTGCAGGTACAGGAAATCCCTTTTTCACTACAGATTCAGCAGCTTCTCTTAGAGCTGTTGAAATTGATTGTGATGTAATATTAAAAGGGACTAGAGTTGATGGTGTTTATGATGCTGACCCTGAAAAATACCCTGATGCTAATAAATACGATACTTTAACTTTTGATGATGCTTATGAAAAAAAGTTAAAAATTATGGATATGACTGCTTTTACTCTTTGCAAAGAAAATCAGATTCCTGTTATTGTTTTTGATATGAATAATTCTGGTAATCTTAAAAAAGTTATATTAGGTGATAATGTAGGAACNTTAGTTACTGTATAAATTTTATATTATGGAAGAAATTGATATGATTTTAGAAGAAGCTCAAGATGGAATGGATAAAGCTATATCTCATTTAAACTTAGAGCTTGGTAAAATTAGAGCTGGAAGAGCTAATCCTTCTATGTTAGATAGNGTTAAAGTAGATTATTATGGATCTTTAACTCCTCTTTCGCAAATAGGTAATGTGAGTACTTTAGATTCAAGAACACTAACTATTCAACCATGGGAAAAAGCGATGCTTGATGAAATCACAAAAGCTATAATTAANGCAAACCTTGGTTTGAATCCTCAAAACAATGGTGAAGTAATTCTTATTTCAGTTCCTGTATTAACTGAAGAGAGAAGAAAAGAATTGGTTAAGAGAGCAAAATCTGAAGGAGAACATGCAAAAGTAAGTATTAGGTCTCAAAGAAAAGATGCTAATGATATGATTAAGAGTTTAAAAGATGAGGGTTTGAGTGAAGATCANATTAAAGATTCTGAAGCCGAAATTCAAAAGATAACAGATTCGTTTACTAAAAAAGTTGATGAATTTGTAGGACTCAAAGAAACTGATATTATGAAAGTGTAAGCTATTTGAGGATACTTTTATGCTTGATAATTAGGAATTTATCAAAAATATCTAGAGTTTTGCTACAATTAATTTGCAAATTATAAATAAAATAAACAGTTATTATGAAGAAGTTTTGGATTTTACCTATTACAGCATTGATGATTTCATGTGGCNCTGCTACAGAAGAAGCTCCAGTTGCTGAACCAGTAGAAGAAGCTGCTCCTNTAGAGGAAGTTGCTCCTGTTGAAGAAGTTGTTGCTGATTCAACNGCTGAAGAAGCTGTTGCTGATTCAACNGCTGAAGAAGCTCCNGAAGAAGCTGCTNCTGAAGAAGAGCATGAAGGTCACGATCATTAAGATTNNCCTTTAATTTTTTTAAAAAGCCCTATCAAGGGCTTTTTTTATGCCCATACTTTTGTTCCTTCTGAGCAGTTTTTACATATATCAATCTGGCTTCTATCAGAAAAAATTTGATTTCTAAAAATATTATAACTTTTACTATTCCATATTTCAGAAAATTTATTTTTTTTAACATCACCTAAAGTGTGCTTAGCATCTTTATCAAAACAGCAAGGAACAATTCCCCCATTTACGGTAATAACTGCACTACTCCACATCCGCCAACAATAATTACTCATTTTGTTTTTTAGTTTGTATTGTCCATTTGGAGTTTTTATATAGCGGGAGTATTTATCATTTTCAGGGATNAATTTATTTCCATTTTTAAAATTATAAAATTGAGCAGTTTTTATTCTTAATTCGTCTACCCCTATTTCTAAAGCTAATGACTTCATTTTATCAACCAAATGTTCATTAGTCTTCACAACTAAAAATTGATATATGATATGAGGATAATTACTTTTTAATTTTTTTTTCCATTTGACCATATTGTTTGTTCCTTCAATGACCTTATTAAAACGACCATTTTTTCTGTAAACTTCATAAGTTTCTTGATTATTTCCATCTATTGAAATGATTAACCTTTTTANACCAGATTCGATTGTTTTTCTGCAATTTTCATCATTCAAAAAATGACCATTGGTTGAAGTAGCACAAAAGATTTTTTTTGAATTTGCATAAGACACAAAATCAAAGAAATTAGGATTTATATATGGTTCTCCTTGAAAATAATAATTAATATAAGTTAAATTATCCGATAGTTCATCTATAATTTTTTTATTTAATGAAGTAGATAAATTTCCAGTTTTTCTAGTAAATTGTTTAAGTCCACTTGGGCATTCAGGACAACCTAAATTACACGCTGTTGTAGGTTCAATACTNAAAGCCATTGGAAACCCATAAATTCTCGAAGATTTAGTCCTTTTAGATATTATAAAACTACTATATAATTTAAAGAAATTAAATNTTTTTTTTAAAGAAAAAAACTTGATTAAAGCTATTATTTCTGACCTATTCATTAGAATTAATTAAAATTAGTAAAATCCTTTATTCTAATAATTATATACTTCTTTATTAATTGATAACTTAGTAAATATTTTTATAATTAAATTTAAATGTGGAAGAATATTTCCAAATTAATACTTGGCAATAGAATTTTAATTATCATCTCAATTATATTGTTTACAATATTTTTCGGATTTTTTGCTACCAAATTAAAATTACAATATCAGCTAAACAAGCTTCTTCCTGAAAGTGATCCAGTTTATATTGCATACGAAGACTTCAAATCAAATTTTGGACAAGATGGTTTAATGTTGGTTATTGCTACCAATGAACCTGATTTTTATAAAGAAGATAAATTCAATGCTTGGCTAGAAATGGCAGATAGCATTCAAAATGTAAAAGTCCTTATTTCCAATAACGATACTACTTTTTACAAAAATGTGGTAGATTCTGTTTTTTCAGAAGCCCATCTTTACAATATCACAAAAAATAAGAATCAGCAACGATTTAATTTAGTTGAAATTATTGATGATTATCCATTAGATCAAAATGTTATTGATAGTGTGAAACAAGTTATAAGTTCTTTAAAATTTTATGAAAATATTGTTTATAAAAAGTCTACTGACTTACATATGATGATGTTGTTTTTAAACAAAGAAATTTTTAATTCCAAATTAAGGGGCACTCTGGTTTCTGATATTCACAATATTGCTAACTCCTATAATCACCACTTTAAAAATTGGAAATTTTCCGGACTACCATATATAAGAGCATTTATGATGAATGTCATAAAATCTGAACTTACCTTATTTGTTTGTTTAGCTATATTGGTAACATCTCTATTATTATTAATATTTTTTAAGTCATTAAAAGTTGTTTTAATCTCAATAGTTGTTGTTTTAATTGGCGTAGTATGGTCAGTAGGAATAATAGGACTTTTTGGTTATGAATTAACTGCATTAATGGCTTTAATACCTCCACTAGTTATTGTAATTGGTATTCCAAATTGCATTTATTTAATAAATAAGTACCAACAAGAGTTTAGAAAAAATAATAATAAGATTAAATCACTAGAACTTATAATTCAAAAAGTAGGAAATGCTACATTTTTAACAAATGCCACTACAGCTTTGGGTTTTGGAACATTTGTTTTTACCAGTTCAAAAATGATGATTGAATTTGGGATCGTTTCATTTATAAACATAATATGTATGTTTTTTATAAGTATTTGTTTGGTACCAATTGTATACAGCTTTTTACCTGATCCCAAAGAAAAACATATTAAACATCTTGATAGAAAATGGATGTACAGTTTTGTATCAAGTTTAATTAAGTTTTCAAAATTTTATAGAAAACAAGTTTATATATCCACTTTTATTCTATTGCTTTTAGGAGGATATGGAATTAGTTTAATGCATACTACTGGAAATTTCACCGATGATTTACCAAAAAATAGTCCAATAATTAAAGATTTGAGATTTTTTGAAAAAGAGTTAAATGGTGTTCTTCCATTTGAAATAGTTTTAACCTTTCAAGATACCATGTATAAAAACTTTTCTAATATTTCAAGAATCCAACAATTACAAGAATCGTTGAAAAAGGAAAAATATCTTTCCAAATCTCTTTCAATTGTTGATGCAATGAAGTTTATTTCTCAGTCATATGCAAATGGGAAGTCTTCGAAATATAATCTTGATTTTAGCAGACCAAAAGATCAACGATATTTTTCAAGAATTATAAGTTCCAAATATTTTAAAAATACTTTTGTGTCTTCTGAAACTGATAATAGTAATGGATTTGTTGGTAGTTTCTTGGATTCTACTCATTTATCTACAAGAATCACTTTGCAAATTGCAGATATTGGAACTTCTTCAATGGATAGTTTAATCAATAGGATTAATTTTAGAATAGATAATATTATTAATCCAGAACAATCTTTAATTTCAAAACATAAACAAAATAATGATTTATATGGAATGTATTCTTCCAACAGTAGAATTAGATTTATTGTAAAAGAAAAACTAACTAATGGAAACTTAGATCTTATTAATAGCTTTCCTGATGACTATAAAGAAATTAAATCGCTTTATGGTAATGAAAACTTTACTTCGGCTATTGAAGAGTCTGTTGAAAGTTTAAAAGTAGAATCCGTGGTTACAGGTTCAGGAGTCCTCTACACTAAAGGGACTACTTATATGGTTAAAAATCTTTTTACAAGCTTAATATTGGCCATTTTTGTTATTGCAATTTTAATGTCCTTTCTTTTCAAATCATTTAAGATGGTTTTAGTTTCTCTTTTTCCTAATCTTATCCCATTAATTTTTACTTCGGCTTTAATGGGTTACTTTGGAATTGCTATTAAGCCGTCAACAATTTTAGTATTCAGTATTGCTTTCGGGATATCGATAGATGATACTATTCATTTTTTAGCAAAATATAGACAAGAGTTAAAAACTAAAAGTATTTCTGATTCAGTTGAGGTTTCAATTAAAGAAACAGGTGTTAGCATGATATATACTTCTATTATTTTATTCTTTGGTTTTTCCATGTTTACAGCTTCAAAATTTGGAGGAACACAAGCTTTAGGAGTTTTAGTTTCTTTAACTTTATTTGTAGCAATGCTAACAAATTTAATTTTGTTACCCTCTCTGCTACTAAGTTTAGAACAAAATGTGATTACTAAAAGTTTTAAAAATTCAGAAGATTATTTTTATGATGATTCTGATATTGAACTGGATAAATTATAAAAAATATGAAAGGAATTATTTTAGCAGGTGGTTCAGGAACCAGATTACACCCTCTAAGTTTAGCAGTTAGTAAGCAGTTAATGCCAGTTTATAATAAACCGATGATTTATTATCCTCTTTCAACGTTAATGCATGCTGGTATTAGAGAGATATTATTTATTACTACCCCACATGATCAGCCTCTTTTTAAGCATTTACTAGGAGATGGCTCTAAGTTAGGATGTAGATTTGAATACAAAATTCAGCACGAACCCAATGGTTTAGCACAGGCTTTTGTAATTGGAAAAAGTTTCATTGGAAAAGAAAAAGTGGCTTTAATTTTAGGAGATAATATATTTTTTGGAACGGGTTTAGGTCAAAAATTAGAAAGTTCTACTAGTCCAGATGGAGGATATATTTTTGCCTACAGAGTAAATGATCCAGAAAGATATGGGGTTGTTGAATTCGATGAAAATCAAAAGGTAATTTCAATTGAAGAAAAACCTAAGAACCCAAAATCTAATTACGCAGTTCCAGGTTTATATTTTTATGATAACAATGTCGTTGAAATCTCAAAAAACTTAAAGCCTAGTTCAAGAGGAGAATATGAAATTACAGATGTAAATAAGGCATATTTAGAAGCTGGTAAATTGAAAGTAAAAACACTGCCCAGAGGAACTGCATGGCTAGATACTGGTACTTTTAGATCTTTGATACAAGCTTCTAACTTTGTCCAAACAATCGAAGAAAGGCAAGGTTTTGGAGTGGGGTGTATTGAAGCTGTAGCTTATTCTAATGGTTTTATAAATAGTGAAAAATTAAAAGAACTGGCCATTCCTCTTTTAAAAAGTGGGTATGGAAATTATTTAATGAGTTTAATAGACTAAAGGTTACCAATGCTACTTCATTATAAAAAAATTATTGACAAAGAACTTAAGTTTTTCAGTCAAAAACTACCTCCCTTACCAATATATGAACCTATAAAATATATAATAAATCTTGGTGGAAAAAGATTCAGACCTTCACTCACACTTTTATCTACAGATTTATTTTGTGAAAAGCCGCTATTGTCTATAAATGAGGCTATAGCTATAGAGTTATTTCATAATTTCACATTGATTCATGATGATATAATGGATCATGCTCCTCTCAGAAGAAATCAACAATCTGTTCATAATAAATGGAATATTAACAATGCCATTCTTTCAGGAGATTTACTGTATGCCTTAGTCAATAAATTATTATCTACTTCATCTTCTCAGTCTCCAGAAATTCACGAACTATTTCAGCAAACAGCTATTGAAGTTTGTGAAGGACAATCTTTAGATATGGAATTTGAAAATAAAAATGATATTTCACTTACTGATTATGTAAAGATGATACAACTTAAAACATCTGTTTTAGTAGCTTGTGCTTTAAAAATTGGAGCTATAATTGGTGGTGCAGATTCTAAGGATGCCAACCTTCTATATAACTATGGCCTTAATTTAGGTACTGCATTTCAAATCCATGATGATATTTTAGATGTCTATCCAAACGAAGATTATTTTGGAAAACAAGTTGGAGGAGATATAATTGAGAAGAAGAAAACAATACTTTTAGTAGAGCTATTAAAAAATTCATCCTCAGAAGATAAAAAAATCATTTATCAAACTTTAGAAGATAAAGTAATCAATGGTAATTCAAAAGTTTATAAAATAAAAGAGTATTATAAGAAATATAATATATTAAAATTAGCAGTTCAGTCTAAGGATGAATATTATGAAAAGGCCATCGATTGTGTTAATCAAATTAGTATTTCAGAAGATAAAAAAAATCTAATAAAAGAATTTTCATTGGCTCTTATGCAAAGAAAATTTTAAGAATATATTGCTCTTAAAGCTTCATCAACCTTTTCATATTTAAACTTGAAGTTTAAAGATTTTATTTTCTCATTAGAAACTTTAACCCCTTTTAAGATAGTATCAGACATTTCGCCATAAATAAATTTTAGAACAAAACTAGGAACATTAGGCATCCAAATATTTCTATTAAGAACCTTTCCAATTTTAAATGTTAATTCTTTATTGGTAATGATTTCTTGAGAAACAGCATTGAAAGTTCCTTTAATTTCATTATTTATTATTGCAAAATAAAATAAATTAACTGCGTCTTCAAGATGAATCCATGGCATATATTGTTTTCCATTTCCCAAAGGTGAACCAATTCTATTTTTAACCATTCGAGCAATTTTGAACAAGGCTCCAGAGTTCTTATCTAGTATAACACCAAGTCTAAATTTTGATACTCTTGTTATAGGATTAAATTTGTCTGCAGCATTTTCCCATTGTTTACAGCAATTTCCCATAAAGTCTTCGTAAGATTTATCCGTTTCTATAAATGTTTTCTCACTTATTTGAGCACCATAATAACCCACTGCCGAAGCAGATATAAAAGCGGAGAGGTTTAGATCTAAAGCATTAATTTTTGAAAGAAGGAGTCTTGCTGTCAAAACCCTACTTTTGACGATGATATTTTTTCTTCTTTTGGTCCAAGCTTTCTCTGCAATTCCAGCTCCAGCCAAGTGAACTATGTGGGTTACCCCAATTAAACAGTTTTCATCAATTTCATTTTTTGACCAGTCCCATAAATAATTTTTAACATCATTTTTTGAGTTCTTTTCTCTCGTTAAATGAACAACTTCGATATTGTTTTTTAATAATTTTTGGGTAAGAGCAGAACCTAAAGTTCCAGAGCCTCCAGTAATTAAAATTTTCATAACCTAAAATTACATATATCAATGATATTCGAATAATTTGTTGAGTAATGAATTTTTATTGCTTNCTTATTTTTTCATTTTAACTATTATTCAAGTCTCCCAAAAGAAACTTCTTTTCTACTATTAATAAACCTAATTATTTTGCATATTTGTTTGTAAATGGCATTGGATCAATTTTCTTTTTTAAATAGTATAGATATAGACTATGTTGATGAGCTTCATCAAAGATATTTGGTTGATAAGCGATTGGTAGAACCTAGTTGGAGAACATTTTTTGATGGCTATGAGTTTGCCAAATTCAGTTATGAAAATATTGATGAAATTCCAAGCAATGTTTTAAAAGAGTTTAGAGTTATTAATTTAATCAATGATTATCGTTCACGAGGACATCTTTTTACAAAGACTAATCCTGTAAGAGAAAGAAGGAAATACCATCCAACTTTAGATATCAAGAATTATGGACTAGAAGAAGCAGACCTTCTAACAGTTTTTCAGGCAAGTGAACAAGTAGGATTAGAACCTTGCACATTAAATGAAATAATTATTCATCTTGAACAAACTTATTGCCAATCTATTGGGATTGAATATCAATATATTCGACATCCAGAAAGAGTAGAGTGGATTAGAAAGAATATTGAATTAAAAAACAGACCGCAATTTTCTGTAGAACAAAAAAAGCATATTCTACACAAATTAAATCAAGCAACAGTTTTTGAACAATTCCTTCAAAAAAAGTTTGTTGGTCAGAAAAGATTTTCGATTGAAGGAGCTGAGTCTTTAATACCAGCATTAGATGTTTTAATTGAAAATGGATCAAATTTAGGACTCAGGGAATTTGTAGTTGGAATGGCTCATAGAGGAAGATTAAATGTATTGGCTAATATTTTTAATAAGACATATGATAAGATTTTTAGTGAATTTGAAGGGAAAGAATATGATGATGAAGTTTTGTTTGATGGTGATGTCAAATATCATTTAGGAATCACTTCTGAAGTNAAAACAGATAATGGAAATGATGTTAAAATTACTTTATCACCCAACCCCTCTCACTTAGAAGCTGTTGATCCCGTTGTTGAAGGAATTACAAGGTCAAAACTTGATCATGAGTTAAATGGTGATGAGAAGAAAATCTTACCTATTTTAATTCATGGTGATGCTGCTATAGCTGGACAAGGAATTGTGTANGAAGTAATACAAATGGCACAGNTAGATGGATATAGAACGGGTGGTACATTACATATTATTATTAANAACCAAGTAGGCTTTACTACTAATTACTTAGATGCAAGATCAAGTACTTATTGTACGGATGTTGCTAAAACAACCTTATGTCCCGTATTTCATGTCAATGGCGATGATATAGAAGCAGTTGTACAAACTTTAGATATTGCTTTAAGATACAGGCAGCAATACTCTAGAGATGTTTTTGTGGACTTACTTTGCTACAGAAAATATGGTCATAATGAAGGTGACGAACCAAAATTTACCCAACCAAAACTATATAAGTTAATTGCTAATCATCCTAATCCAAGAGAAATATATTTAAAAAGATTAATTGATGAGCAGGTTGTTAGTGAAGAAGAAGGCATGCAAATGGAAAAAGAATTCGATGATATGCTTCAAGAAAGATTAAATGATGCCAAACAAATAGAGAAAGCAAAAATCACTAACTTTTTGGAAGACGTTTGGTCTGATTATAGAAAGTCTAATTCTGAAGACTTTCAAACCTCTCCAGATACTTCTGTAAATAAAGAAACATTAATTAAGTTAGCAAAAAAGCTGAACTACCTCCCAGAAGGTAAAAAATATTTTAGAAAAATAGTCAAACTTTTTGATGATAGATTGAAAATGATTAAGTCCGATAAATTGGACTGGGCAATGGGTGAATTACTTGCTTATGCTACTTTATTGGACGAAGGTTATTCTGTTAGAATTTCTGGTCAGGATGTTGAAAGGGGAACATTTTCTCATAGGCATGCTGTTGTAAAAACAGAGGATGATGAAGAAGAAGTAATTCCATTGAATTTATTAAATAAAAAACAAGCTAAGTTTCAAATTTATAATTCACTTCTTTCTGAATATGCTGTATTAGGTTTTGATTATGGATATGCTTTTAATACCCCTAAAGGCTTAACTATTTGGGAAGCCCAGTTTGGAGATTTTTTTAACGGAGCTCAAATCATAATTGATCAGTTTTTAAGTGCAGCTGAAGATAAATGGGGAACACCAAATGGATTAGTAATGTTGCTGCCTCATGGTTATGAAGGCATGGGGTCCGAACATTCTTCAGCAAGAATTGAAAGATTTCTACANCTCTGTGCAGAAGATAATTTTCAGGTTACCAATTGTACTAATCCAGCTAACTATTTTCATTTACTTAGAAGACAAATGGTAAGATCATTTAGAAAGCCNCTTATTGTATTTACTCCAAAAAAACTACTTAGATATCCTAGAGCTGTTTCTTCAATTTCTGAAATGTCTAATGGAAATTTTCAAGAAGTAATTGATGATGCAAATGCCATCCCTTCTAAAATAAATAAAGTAGTGATATGTTCTGGTAAGTTTTATTATGACTTAATTGAGGAATATGAAAAAAATACTTTAGATGATATAGCTTTTGTCAGACTAGAACAACTATATCCCTTTCCAGAAAAGCAACTAANATCGATTGTAAAAAAATATGGAAAAGACTCTCATTTTATTTGGGCTCAAGAAGAACCTGAAAATATGGGGCCATGGTCTTATATATTAAGAAAGTGGAAATTATCAAATATCATATGTTTTTCTCGAAATGAATCAGGTAGTCCTGCTTCAGGATCTCCTAAAGTTCATGAAATAAGACATCAAGAAATTATNAATAAAGTAATGTCATATTCTAAAAAATAAAATTATGTCAGTATTAGAAATGAAAGTTCCTTCACCNGGNGANTCNATNTCNGAAGTNGAAATTGCTNANTGGNTNGTNNANGATGGTGATTATGTTNAAAAAGANCAAACTATNGCNGANGTTGANTCTGATAAAGCNACTNTNGANCTTCCTGCTGAACAAGCTGGAATAATATCACTAAGGGCAGAAGTAGGTGATGTAGTAGCAGTTGGACAAATAGTTTGCTTAATTGACACTTCAGCCTCTAAGCCAAAAGGAAATCAATCTTCAGAAGATAAAGCTCCAAAAGCTACCGTTCCAAATCCAGGACCTGTTCACGCTTCAAATAATCAACAAAAGACCTACGCTACGGGACACCCGAGCGTTGCAGCTAAAAAGATTATTGATGAAAACAATATTCAGGCTGAGCAAATAGAAGGAACAGGCAAAGGAGGTAGAATTACTAAACAAGATATTCTTCAATTGTTAGCCAGTCTCCCTGAGGAAGGTAACAGAAAAAGTGAAGTTAGAAAGCTAAGTATGCTGAGAAGAAAAATTGCTTCTCGCTTAGTTACTGTTAAGAATGAAACAGCCATGCTTACCACTTTTAACGAAGTTGATATGAAACCAATTATGGATCTTAGAGCTAAATACAAAGAAGATTTTAAAGAAAAATATAAGGTTGGTTTGGGTTTTATGTCTTTTTTCACTCATGCTTGCACTATTGCTTTAAAAGAATTTCCCACAGTTAATTCTATGATTGATGGAGACCATATGATTTCTTATAATTTTAATGATATTGGAATTGCTGTTAGTACAGAAAAAGGATTGATGGTTCCAGTTCTTAGAAATGCAGAAGAAATGAACTTATTACAAATTGAATCTAAAATTAAAGAATTAGCAATAAAGGCTAGAGATGGTAAAATAGCTATTGAAGAAATAACAGGAGGAACATTTACTATAACTAATGGAGGTGTCTTTGGCTCTATGTTAAGCACACCAATTATAAATCCACCTCAATCTGCTATTTTAGGAATGCATAATATTGTTCAGAGACCAGTTGCTGTTAATGGAAAAGTTGAAATTAGACCTATTATGTATGTTGCCCTTTCTTATGATCATAGAATTATTGATGGAAAAGATAGTGTTGGATTTTTAGTAAAAGTAAAAGAGGTATTAGAAAATCCAGAAGAATTAGTCTTTGGAGGAAAAGATCCAGAAAAAATTCTAATGAATTATTAAGTAAAACTATTCTCTTATTATAATATTATCAACTTCCCAGGTTGCTCCATCTGAATTAGTTCCTGTGTATTTATAAGCAATCGCCACAGAGGGTGCAATAAATTGTGAAAGATCTGTATTCCCACTTGGGACTAGGGTCCAATCGAAGTTGTCAGTATCCCAATTGGGAACATAATTAGTTAAATTAAACCAAGTTCCTTGAACATCTGGATTACTTACTCCATCATAGTTAGAAGAAATAAAAAGTTCTAATTGTGGTCCACCGTATCTAGTTACATTATCAAAAACTAAGTAGGGAGAGGTGGCACTACTCAAATCAATATTAGGAGAAACTAACCAACTTTCACAAGCATAGTTATTGCTATTTGAATAGTTACTTGCTTTAGCAATAGTTCCAAAAAGAATTTCCCACTCACCAATATTTGGGTTGGTACCACTCCAAAAAGTTTTCCATCCCCCGGAAGTTAAGGAACCATCATCAAAGTCTTTATATAAATAATCTCCACTTCCTCCTGTTCCACCACCACCGGCATTACATCTACTAGAATCTAGCATAACTTCATTAATATCTCTTATAACAAATTGTTTTTCAGAATTATAAATAGTAAATATTCCAACTATTGATCCATTTCCAGAAGGTAAAGTATCATCTGCAAAATTAGCATAGCCACTAGTTCTCACTGAAACTGTATTTCCATTACAATCTGATAGTAGTCTAGAACCTGTACTAAGGTTAACTGCATCAGCATAAGTCATACCCATTTCGGAAAATTCTACATCATTCAGCTTCACTAATCTACTTTGATCTTCACTTAAACTTAATTGAGGAATTGTTGCTTCATATGGAGTGATAAACCTCTCTGTTGCAATTTTTACTACTTGTTGATCTACATCAACATTTTCTAGTTGTATAAGTTCGCCATACTCACTCATAGTTATTCCCTGAATATTTATTCTAATACTATCTCCAATATAAAGGCCTCCGGATGCTTTCAACTTTAACTTAATAGCCCCACTTAAATCTTGCATAAAAACTTCTTTATAAAAGTTTCCATTGGTTTCTTCACAAGTTATGTTTCCAAAAATACTATAGTTACTATCTATAACGGTTGCAGACCCTGTAAACATGTCTTTTAAATCACTTATTGAAATAATATTTCCAATTGGAACCTCATTTATTGGTGGATTATCATAAGTTTTATTACAAGAATATAATAAGCAAATGGTAAAAAATATTTTAATAGTGTTTTTAACTTTTTTCATTTTAATATAAATAACTAATCATTAAAAAATAGGTTCTTCCATACATATAACCATATTTGTTTGGGAACCTTTGAATATTAGAGGCATCGTATCTAAGTTGTTCGTATCCTCCTGTTTTAAAAGAAATATTATCTAGTAGGTTATTGACGTTTAATCCTAATCTTAAATAACTATTGTTTTTATAAATCTTCCAGCTTTTACCACAGAATAGATTGACAGCATTGCCGTTACTTAGCTTGGTTTGATTTATTATTTCATTAACATAGGGAAAGCCATCGGCATAGCCAGAAATAGCTTCAGAAGTTCTTCTGTCAGGATTAGGAGATAAATAGATATCTGCAAAATAATTGAAGTTAATTCCAGCATACCAGTATTTTGGGGCATTATATTTCAAACCAACAGAAGTGGCTTGCTGAGGCATTCCCCCAATTTTGAAATTTTTAAGATAAACAACTTTATCCAATGCAATAATTTCTTGAGAATTGTCTCTTGTAATAGTGGCGACAGGCCTAGATTGATATAAATAATCACCAATTGTAAAAGCTCCTGTTAATTGAACAGTAGAAGTAATATTACTTTCAAACCCGAGTTCAATACCCATAAAAAGCTGATCAACATTAGTCATCATATAATTAACAAAGGTTCTATATTCATCATGATAAAAAGACCTAGCCCATGTTTGATTATTAATTTGTGTATAAAACCCCGTTAACCTTGCTTTTAAAAAAGGTAGTCGAACATTATAATTAAGATCTCCGGAAATAATTTCGGTAGATTTTAAGTTGGGGACTAATTGGTCTCTTGTTCTAGGAGAAACATATGCATTTCTTACGTAAGGAGCTTCAGTTTTATACATTCCATTAAATGACAATAAATGTCTGCCAGTAATTTTATATAAAAAACCAAATTTTAAGCCATAATTGATAAAAGTTTGCTTTTCCGAATTACCTAAAGATTGATTTGGAAATCTACCATTTTGCATTTTTCCATTTCTCCAAAAAGTAGTATTAGATAAATTAAGTCCGATAAAAGATTCTATTCTTTTTTTATTATAGCTGTAAGTACTAAATAATTCATTTTTATTGACGTGTATATCATAATTATAACCAAAAATATCTCCGACCTTGATAATGTTATTGATATTTTGCAGATCATTTTGTGCTAGGTTAGGGTCATCAAAATCTCTTAATGCAAATTGGTCAATATCTACCCAATAATCACCTCCTAACAAGTCATTCATCAATCTGAAATTCTTGCTTTTATAATTACTGATACTCAGGCCAAAATTTAAACCACTATTTTCATTAATGGTTAATTTGCCAAAACTATTGAAGCCAAAATGTCTGGGGTCTAATCTATATTCCTCAACAACATATTTGGACCTTCTTGCTGTTAAAGAGTTTACCAAGTCTCCATTTTCGTTAATAGTACCATTCTCAATATTATTTTGTGTATATAAATTATTATAATTGGCATTATACATTAAGTCCCAATTAAGTTGAGTTATGTCAGGGTCATTTTCTTGCCAGCCTTGTAAAATTTGATTGTATTCATTTTGATTTTCTATGACTTGATTGCCTGATAAACTACCTTGATTGTTCACATAATAACTTGGTAAATATTTATAGTAATCAGGTCTTGGGTCATTTGCATTGAACCAATTTAAATTGGAATTGGCTGTTCTCCCAGTTATGGCATATAAATTAGATTGAATATTTAGCTTTTCAGAAATTTTCCAGTAATGCCCTAGTGTGATATAAGGCTTATGATTGTCTCTATTTCTTGCATTTCTTTTTTTCTTAGTTCCATCGCTTTGAGTTTGGTAACCCCAATAAGGATTGTAAAAATTTTCTCCTGTTAAGTCATATGCTTCTTGCAAAGCAATACCTTGCCTTCCTTGAACTGTTGGTGATCCAAATCCCATAATATTAAAAGTATGTTTACTATTGACTTTTTTCTCAATTGACAGTAAGTAACTTCCAGCACTATAGTAAGTTCCAGGAACATAACCTTCGTCTGACCATCTAGAAGATCCGCTAATTAAAAAGCCCCATCCTTTATTATTAAGACCAGTGTTGTAGGTATACATGGCCCTATTTCTATAAGATCTATTTGTAGCTGCATATGATATTCTACCACCAGTTTTTTTTTCTGATGGAAGAGCAGAAATAAATGAATAAGCCCCAACACTTCCGAAGGTTGCAGCAGAATTAGAAATTCCAAAACTTGTCTCGGGATACCTTGTAACATCATTTAATCCACCCCAATAACTCCAAATTGTCCATCCATTTTCCGGATCATTTACCGGTATACCATTTATAAATAGTCTTGTGTTTTCTGAGCTATATCCTCTTAATCTATATCTAGCTGCACTAAAATTAAAACCAGCCTGATTAACATAAACGTCTCTAGATGATTGAAGTAGCCCACTAATATCTTGAGATTGTAATTCATTATCAAGAAGATCTACAGTTGTTGTAAATACAGGGATAATATTATTCACACTGTCAGTAACAAACGTAGAATCAGTCTGAGACCTAATATCTAACATTGAAATGAAGAAAATGGCGCAAATGGATAAAGACTTTATTGAATTAACAATCATTTAAACTAAAATATTGAATATGAATTAAGTTGATTACTTTTACCCAAAAGTAATTTAAAAATATAGCTAATTTGAAAGTCAAACTAATTTTATTAATATTCCTTGTTTTTTCTAAGATAATTCAGGCGCAAGATAAAAAATCATTGGATTTAAACTTAGAATGTATAGCTTTTTACAATCTTGAAAATCTTTTTGACACAATTATTGATCCTGATACCAATAAAATTCTTCAGGAGGATTTTACACCATTTGGTTCTAAAAAATTTAATACTGAAAAATACCTACTTAAGTTGAAAAATTTAGCATTTGTTTTAGATACAATTGGAAAAGAAATAACTCCTTTAGGACCAAGTATTATCGGAGTGTGTGAAATTGAAAATAAATTAGTTTTAGAAGATTTAGTTAGTCAAAGCACAATTGCTAAAAAAAATTATCAAATTATACATCATGAAGGTCCTGATGCAAGAGGAATTGATTGTGCCTTACTTTATGATCCTTTACATTTTAAAGTAACTTCTAGTAAGTCAGTTAAATTTACCATCCCAGGAAATGATAGGTTTAGATCTAGAGATCAATTAGTAGTTTCTGGCGAATTATTAGGAGAAAAAATTCATATTATAGTTATTCATTGGCCATCTAGAAGGGGTGGGGAATCTAAAAGTAGACCTAAGCGAATAGCAGCTGCAAAGTTATCCAAGTCAATTGTAGACTCCTTGCAAGAAATTAACAAAAAAGCAAAAGTTATCATAATGGGAGATTTTAATGATGACCCTATATCACCTAGTATTGCAGACTTTTTAAAAGCTAGTGGATCTACATTTCTAAAAAATAACCAAATGCATAACACTATGTACGATCATTATAAAAAAGGAATTGGAACTTTAGCTTACAGAGATCAATGGAATTTATTTGATCAATTTATTATTACTCCTTCATTTATTGATAACGAAAAAAACTATGATGATTTCACTTTTTATAAATCCGTAGTATATAATAAATCATTTTTAAAAAATCAAAAAGGAAATTATAAAGGTTACCCTTTCAGAACTTATGGTGGTTCTAACTTTTTGGGTGGCTACAGTGACCATTTTCCTGTGTATATGTTTTTAGTTAGAAAGGCTTTATGAAGTCAGTCATCTTCATCCTTTTTAACTTTTTATTTTTTGCGATAATTTCTCAAAATGAGATTAAGGTTACTTATTACAATTTATTAAATTTCCCCTCTTCACAACCCAGTAGAACGGATACTCTAAAAAAAATTCTTGATTATATTCAGCCAGATATATTTGTAGTAAATGAGTTAACTTCCTTTAATGGAGGAGCGCTAATTAAGAATAATGTGTTGAATGCTGGAGGATCAAATAACTATCAAAGTGCATTATTTTTTGATGGCCCTGACACTGATAATTTACTTTTCTACAACCAAAATAAAATGGGATTATACTCTCAACAGCAAATCCCAACACAACTTAGAGATATTAGTGAGTACGTATTATATTATAAACCTCTTGCAAATCAAGGGGATACCAATCTAATTTATTTTTATTCAATTCATTTAAAAGCAGGAAGCAGTCAGACAAATGAAGAATTGAGAAGGCAAGAAGCTGAAACGTTTAAGCAATTTCTAATTAATAATAATAGAAATAATAATTTATTTGTTGGTGGCGACTTTAATTTTTATAACTATTTAGAACCCGCTTGTCAAGAGATATTATTTGGTCAGTCCCTAGATTTAGTTGATCCCATTAATCAAATGGGAAGTTGGCATAATAATAGTTCATACGCAAATATTCACACTCAGAGTACTAGATCTGCTACTGGTGGTTTTGCTGGAGGAGCTTACGGAGGAATGGATGATCGGTTTGATATTATATTTACCTCAAATGATGTTATCAGTGGCAGTTCAGGAATTCAATATATATCAGGTTCTTATGTTGCAGATGGTCAAGATGGTAATCATTTTAATCAAGCTATAAATTCGGGAACTAATAATCAGGTAAGTCAGGAAATTGCCGATGCTTTATTTTATATGAGTGATCATTTACCAGTTTCACTTTCTTTTAACATTTCTATGCCTTTATCAAGTCATGAGCTAATCAATAATCATTTAGCTGTAAATTTCATTCAAAGCGATAAAAGATTGATTATAAATACTATGGATAGTTTTGAATCTCAAATATTTGTTTACGACTTAAGTGGAAGAGAACTTGTTAGAGAAGAATTGAAAAACGAAAATCAAATTGAAATCAATTTACAATCATTTAGTGATGGGATATATATTGCTAATTGTATTATAAATGGTAAAAGAATAAATCGAAAATTTATTTTAAGTCATTAGAATTGAAAATATTATTCTTTGATAAAATCTACAACTAGTCTGTAAAATTCTCGAGGATTTTCTGCATGTAACCAATGACCCACATTTTCAATTGTTTTAATTTCCCCATTAGGAAACTTATTTTGTATTTCTTCAAAGTCATCTAAAAGAATATATTTAGATAAGCCCCCTCTTAAAAATAAAGTTTTAGTGAAGTTTTTATCAATATTTATGTTTGTCAATATTTCATGTATATTTTTTTCAATGATATTTAAGTTCATTCTCCATGCTAATTGACCTTTCTCTACCCAATACAAGTTTTTTAATAAAAATTGTTGGACTCCAACTTCTTGAATATGAACTGCTATTTTTTTTTGAGCCTCAGATCGGGAATTAATTTTATTTAAATCAATACTATTGAGTCCTTTTAAAATTAAATCATGATGCATAGGATAAGATTTTATTCCTATGTCAGCAACAATTAATTTACTTAAAATATCAGGAAATTTTTTAACAAACATTAATGCTGCTTTTCCACCCATCGAATGACCAAGTAGAGTGGGTAGTATAATATTTTCTTTAATTATCAAATTCATTAAATCTTCGGCCATGATTTCATAATTCATCTCATCACTGTGAGCAGACCTGCCGTGGTTTCTAAGATCAATTAAATAAACTGTATTATTTTCAGAAAATTTCTTACCTAACGTTCTCCAGTTATCTGAAGATCCAAATAACCCATGAACTATTAAAATAGGTTTACCATTTCCAAGCTTTGTAAAGTGTAAATTCATTTTTTAAGAGCTCTTAAGTATAGATTTACAGTGTTTTCCATTCCGTAATTTAGAGCATCTGAGATAAGAGCGTGACCAATTGAAACTTCTCTAAGGTTAATAATATTTGCTGCAAAAAAAGGTAAGTTTTCTAAGTTTAAATCATGACCAGCATTAATATCTAAACCTAGTTCAGTTGCTTTTTTAGCGGCTATTTGATAATCTTTAATTGCTTTTTCAGGATTTTTTGAATATTGACTGGCATAATTCTCTGTATACAATTCAATTCTATTTACCCCAGTTTTTTTAGCACCCTCAATATCTTTAATATCTGGATCAACAAAAAGTGATGTTCTTATGCCTTGATTTGAAAATAGTTTGATGGTTTTTGTTAAAAAAACTTTTTCTTTATGGGTATTCCAGCCATGGTTAGATGTAAGTTGTCCAATATCATCTGGGACAAGAGTAACTTGATCTGGATTTGTTTCTAAAACTAAATCTATAAAAGAGGGTTCTTTGGGGTTACCTTCAATATTTAACTCAACAGTAATGTGTTTTTTAAGTTCTCTTACATCATTGTAAGTAATGTGTCTTTCGTCTGGTCTAGGATGAACTGTAATTCCATTTGCCCCAAAACGAATAATGTTTTTTGCATGCTCTAAAAGATTCGGAATATGACCTCCTCTTGCATTTCTTAATGTTGCAATCTTATTAATATTTACACTTAATGAAATCATAGTTGCAAAATTAAAATACAATTTATCTTAATAGTAACTTTAATTGTATTTTTACATTTTAATTTTTAATGAAAGCAATAGAACTAATCCAAAATGACATTCCACCTGTCAGAATCAATGAGACGATAGAAAAGGCATTGAATTGGATGGATGAATTCAAGTTGAATCATATTCCAGTTGTAAATGAAACAGAATATGTGGGTTTACTTTCTGACGATATGGTTTATGACTATAATCATTTAAAAGATTCTATTTCTAATATTAACTTTTTAGGAAAACAACAATCAGTTTTAGAAAATGCTCATTTTTTTCAGGTCATGTCATTAATTTCAAGTTACAAACTCAGTGTTGTCCCTGTCTGTGATGAGCAAAGAAACTATAAAGGGTCTATTAGTACTAAAAAATTAATTAATGTATTTAGCAAGCAATCAGGTTTTAATAGTAGTGGCGCTATTATTACTTTATTGGTAAACGATTTTGATTATCAACTTTCTCAAATTGCTCAAATTATTGAAAGTAATGATGCTAAAATTCTAAGCTTTTATTCTGAAAATTTAGAATCTAATAATCAATTAAAACTAACTATTAAAATCAGTGATGGAAAATTAGGAGCGGTACTACAAACATTTTCAAGGTACGATTATACAGTTCAAGATGTCTTTAGTGATGACGAAATTAATAATCAAAGTAAGCAAAGGTATGATCACCTTATGAAATATCTAAATGTTTAATATGAAGAACATTGCTATTTATGGAAAATCAATTTCAGAAAAAAACTTAAAGTTTTTAAGAATACTCATAAATTCTTTAATTCAAGAGCTTGATGCTGAAATTTATATTCACCATCATTTAAAAGACTATGATTCACTTAATAAAAATTTAAATTTAAAAGTTTTTGATGAAGAAAATCTTAGCTCGTGTAAGGTTGATTTATTAATAAGTTTCGGAGGAGATGGGACACTATTAGATACTGTTACTATGATTAGAAATAGTGATATTCCTGTATTGGGTGTTAATGCTGGAAGATTAGGATTTTTGGCAAATATTAATCAGGATGATATCCTTTTAGCAGTAAAAGCTTTAAAAGATAAAGACTTTAAACTAGACCAAAGATCACTATTACAAGTTGAAAATAACAACTTAATGGCTTCTAGCATATCAAATTTTGCATTAAATGAAGTTACTGTCCATAAAAAAGATTCCTCTTCCATGCTGAAAATTGATGCTTCCCTTGATGATGAATATTTAAATACTTATTGGTCAGACGGTCTAATTGTTGCTACTCCAACTGGTTCAACAGCTTATTCACTTTCTTGTGGTGGACCTATAATCACACCAGGATCTAACAACTTTGTAATAACCCCTATTTCACCACATAATTTAAATTTAAGGCCAATGGTTGTCGGAGATGATGTATCAATAAGGCTTGAAGCTGAATCTAGAGAAAGTCAATTTTTGGTAACCATGGACAGTAGGTCTGTCAGCTTGTCAAATAATGAATGTATTTTGATTAAAAAAGCAGACTTTTCCATAAAATTAGTGGAACTTCCTGATCATAATTTCTTCAAAACTGTTAGAAACAAGCTATTTTGGGGTAAAGATTCGAGAAATTAACTCTTTTTAATAATTTCAAGTATTTTCTTTTGTAATTTCACGAATATTTTTTGGAAAAAATGAAAAATTATATTTTTCTCATAGCAACTTTTTTTAGCATTATAAGTTCCGCTCAAGTTAATGAGCTTGGTTTTTTTACTGGGACAGGTTATTATCTTGGAGATTTAAACAGAAATCATTTTTCTCAGCAAGAACTATGTGTAGGAGCTGTTTATAAATCTGATTTTCGTAATGAAAGAATGTCATTAAGGTTTCATCTTATGTATAACAAAGTGAGAGCTAGCGATGATGTTTCAGGGATAGCTAATCAAATTTACAGAAACTTAAGTTTCAAATCGGAAATCATAGAATTTGGGCCTGTTCTAGAAATTGATTTTTTTCCATTTCATCCAGGCCAAAATCATACAGATGAACCTGACTTTGGCTCACCATATTTTTTAATCGGTCTTAATTATATGAGGATGAATCCTACAGCAAAGATCGGTGATTCAACTTATAAACTTCAACCTTTAATGACTGAAGGTCAAGCTAAGCCTTATTCGTTAAATCAAATTGTTATTCCTTTAGGAATTGGNGTTAAAATGAATATTACCCATCACTTATCCTTAAGTATGGAGTATGGAATTAGAAAGACTTTTACTGATTTTTTAGATGATGTTAGTGGNTTATATGCTGATCCAGTCATTGTTCAATCTCCAGCAGGTAATGAAATAAATATAAGTGATAGATCACCTGCAAATTATGATGTAAGATACGGATTTCAAAGAGGCAATTCTAGTGATAAAGATTGGTATGCCGTAAGTGGTATTATTCTTACCTATGAATTTTTCAAAGATGTTGTTTGCCCAAAATGGTAAAAATTACTTACCCATTATTTTTTCTTTATGAAAGATTTTAAAATAGATCAAAATAAAATACCAAAACATGTGGCCATAATAATGGATGGTAATGGTAGATGGGCTAAACAAAAAGGGGAATTAAGAATTTTTGGTCATACCAATGGAGTTGATTCTGTTAGAGAAGCATTAACTGCAGCAGTAGAAATAGGCGTTGAATATCTTACACTNTATGCTTTTAGTACTGAGAATTGGAANAGACCGAAAGAAGAAATAGCTGCATTAATGGACTTATTAGTCCAGTCTATTTATAACGAAACTGATGAATTAAATAACCAAGGTGTAAAGCTAGCCACTATTGGGGATGTGGAAATCTTACCAAAATCTTGTCAAAAAGCTTTAATTGAAGCCAAAGAAAAAACAAAAAATAACAAAAAGATTACCCTTATTTTAGCACTTAGTTACAGTTCAAGACGTGAAATTTCNTTAGCTATACAGAAAATGTCTAAAGAAGTAGTTAAAGGAGAATTAAATCCTAAAGCAATAAATGAAGACTTAGTAAGCTCTTATTTAAGCACCGCTGACTATCCTGATCCTGAACTATTAATTCGAACAAGTGGAGAGAATAGGGTAAGTAATTTTTTAATGTGGCAATTAGCTTACACAGAATTATATTTTACTGATATTTTGTGGCCTGATTTTAAAAAGAAAAACTTTTANAAGGCAATTTATGATTATCAACAAAGAGAGAGAAGATTTGGTAAAACNTCAGAACAAATATTAAATCATAATGCTTAGATATATTCAATNATTTTTTATTTTTTGTTTGTCATTTGTTTCTATTTCAAGTCAAACATCTTATACTGATTACAAATTAACACCTAGAGAATATATTCTTGCTGGTATTTCTATTGAAGGAGTTTCTTTTTTAGATCATGAAGTTGTCATTCAAAAATCAGGTTTACAAAGAGGAGAGAAAATTGCTATTCCAAGTGATAAAATATCTAAAGCTATTTCAAAATTATGGGATCAAGGGTTATTTAGTGAAGTAGTTATTTTTAAAGAAAAAGTACAAGGAAGTAATCTTTTTTTAAGAATAAAGTTGAAAGAAAGACCTAGAATGTCTCGCTATTCTTTTAGTGGAATTTCAAAATCAGATGCTGATCAATTGAGAGATGATTTAGACTTATACAGTGGTAAAATCATTACGGAAGCCATGAAAATGAAGGTTAAAAATATTTCTAGAAATTTCTTTATTGGTAAGGGCTTTTTAAAATCCAGTGCAACTATTTCTATAAAAAANGACACGCTAATAAACAATAGTAAAATCTTAAAAATTGATATTGATAAAGGTTTGAAATTTAAAATTAACGAAATTATAATTGAAGGAAACTCTTCTCTTTCTGATGAGAAAATAAAGAGATTAATGAAAGAAACTAAAGAAAGAAAGTGGTATAGATTTTATAAAAGATCTAANTTTCAATATTCATTATTTGATCAAGATAAAGAAACTATTATTTCAAAATATAATGAAATAGCCCATAGGGATGCTAAGATTGTTTCAGATACTATTTTCGATTTTGATGAAAACAGTATTAATTTAATATTAAAAATTGAAGAAGGAAACCAATATTTTATTAGAGATATTCAATGGTCTGGAAATCAAAAATATTCTAGTGGTTTACTGGATACAATTTTGGGAATCAAAAAAGGAGATTTATATGATCAAACCTCATTAGAAACCAAACTATTTATGAATCCAAATGGAAACGACATTAGTTCACTTTATATGGATGATGGTTATTTGTTTTTTCAAGTTACTCCAATTGAGAAAAAAATTGAAAATGATTCTGTTGACTTAGAAATCAAAGTTTACGAAGGAAAGCAAGCAAGAATAAAGAAAGTTAATGTTACAGGTAACACTAAAACCAGTGATCATGTTATTTTAAGAGATATGTATACTCATCCTGGAGACTTATTTTCTAGAGATGCTATTATTAGAACTCAGAGACAATTAGCTCAAAATGGATATTTTGACCCTGAAAAATTAGGAGTAAATCCAATGCCTAATCCTACAGATGGAACGGTAGATATTGAGTATGTAGTAGAAGAAAGACCCAATGACCAAATTGAACTTTCAGGTGGATGGGGAAATAATTCTTTGGTNGGAACATTAGGACTTACTTTTAATAATTTCTCTGCAAGAAAATTGTTTAAAAAAGGGTCTTGGTCTCCACTTCCAGCTGGAGATGGACAAAGATTAAGTATAAGAGCACAATCTAGCGGATATTTTTTCCAAAGTTACAATATGTCATTTACGGAACCTTGGCTAGGGGGAAAGAAACCCAATTCTTTTACAGTTTCTGCTTATCATTCTTTACAGTCGTATGATAGAAAGTTCATAAACGATTCTGTAGATAGCGAGGGTAATAATGTTGTTAACCCATATAGAAGATTAATAAAAATTACTGGAGTTTCTGTTGGATTAGGAAAAAGATTGAAATGGCCAGATGATTATTTCAGTGTTTATTACGAAGCTGGTTACCAGTATTATAATCTTCAGAATTTTGGAAATGTTTTTAGTTTCTCAGATGGTTTTGTAAATAATCCTTATGTCCAGTGGAGGATTTCTAGAAATAGTATAGATCAACCTTTATATCCAAGAAGTGGATCTTCTATTTCTTTATCTATTAAATCTAGTGTTTATCCATATTCAAGAATTAATAATTTTACGGATCATAGTACATTGACAGATCAAGAAAAATACAGGTTCTTACAGTACAATAAGTTTAAATTTACTTCTTCTTGGTTTACTCCTATCTCGAAGGATAAGAAATTAGTAATTAATGCAAGATTAGGTTTTGGATTATTAAATGGATGGAATAAAAATTTAGGCGCTCCCCCCTTTGAAAGATTTTATTTAGGTGGAAGTGGGTTGTCTGGATTTAGTTTAGATGGTAGAGAAATTATTGCTCTAAGAGGTTATGATGAACAAACTATTTCTTCAAATACTGGAGATAGGCTAATCAGTAAATACACTTTAGAATTAAGATACCCTGTAAGTCTTAATCCCTCTGCAACTATATATTTATTGAGCTTTTTGGAGGGGGGGAACTCTTGGAATGATTATAAAAAATACAATCCTTTTAAAGTGAAGAGATCAGCAGGAATAGGTGTGAGAATATTTTTACCCATGTTTGGATTATTGGGCTTAGATTATGGTTTTGGCTTTGATCCTTTAGATCCTGGAGCTGCTGGTGAGGTGAATCATAATGCTCAAATTCAGTCTAATGGTTATCGTGGTCAATTTCACTTTACTATTGGCATGAATATTGGTGAACTATAAATAAATACCTAATATTTGAGACTTTTAATTTTAATAATATCAATATGTTTTTTGACTCTATTTTCACACGGTCAAAAGTTTGCTTTTGTTGATTCTGAATATATACTAGATCAGATGGAGAGTTATCAAAAAGCGCAGAAGCAAATTGATGATTTAGCTGCAGAGTGGCAAAAAGAATTGGATAAAAAAGTAGGTAATATTGAGAGTAAAGTAAACGATTTGAGAAAAAACGAATTGCTTTTACCGGAAGATATTAAAGAAGAGAAGGAATTAGAAATAACTACTTTACAGAATGAGCTAAGAGCTTATCAAAGCAAAAAATTTGGAGTAGGTGGAGATTTATTTAAAAGAAGAAAAGAACTTATTCAGCCCATTCAAAGAAAAGTATTTAAGGCTATTGAATCTTTAGCAAAAGATAATAATTATAGTTTTGTGCTTGATAAAAGTAAAAATTCAAATATCTTGTACGCAGATCCAAAGTATGATAAAAGTGATGCTATTATTAGAAAACTAAAAAAGTAAAAAATGAAAAATAAAGTAAAATCCATCTTATTTACCCTTGCCATTATAACATCTTTTAATCTTAATGCTCAAAAATTAGGACATGTTAATTCTCAAGCTATTGTTCAAGAAATGCCTGACTATGAATCAGCTCGTCAAGAATTAGAAAGTTATAAAAATGATTTATCTAAAGAATTAGAAATGTATCAAAAGCTCATCATGGAGTTTGCTCAAGCTTATGAGGAACAAAAAAGTGGAATGTCAGCAGAATCTAGACAAAGAAAAGAAGCAGATTTAATGGAAAGACAGCAAAATTATGAGAAAAAAGCATATGAAGCTGAAACTAAATTGCAACAAAAGGAACAAGAATTGTTACAAGCAATTATGATTAAGGTAAACACTGCTGTGCAAGATTTGGCTAAGGCAGAAGGATATTCCTATATTTTTGAACGTACCACATTACTTCACGCAGGTGGAGATGACATAAGCGATAAAGTGAGAAAAAAGCTAGGGATAGTTACTTCAAACTAATTTATTAAGGCTCTTTTAAAGAGCCTTTTTTATAAATGGATGGTTCTATTGGCATATTTGATTCAGGGTACGGTGGATTAACTGTATTGAAGTCCATTCAAGACCTTATGCCTACTTATAATTGTATTTATCTTGGGGATAATGCTAGAGCTCCTTATGGTGAAAGATCTTTTGATGTAATTAACCAATATACTTCAGAGGCTGTAGAATTTTTATTTTCTAAAAATTGTCCTCTTATAATATTGGCCTGTAATACATCATCTGCAAAGGCCTTGAGAAATATTCAGCAAAACATTCTGCCTTCAAAGTATCCAGATAAAAAAGTATTAGGCGTAATTAGACCAACCACTGAAGAAGTTGGTTATATATCTAAATCTGGTTATGTAGGTATTATGGGAACGGCTGGTACAGTAGTATCCAATAGTTACCCATTAGAAATTGCAAAGTTTTCTCCCAATGTGAGTGTTATACAACAAAGTTGCCCTATGTGGGTTCCTTTGGTAGAAAATAATACTTTTATGGAGGAAGGAGGACAATATTACATCAAAAAATATGTGGATGAATTGCTAGAAAAAGAACCAAGAATTGATACCATAGTATTAGCATGTACACATTATCCAATTTTGAAGCAATCTATAGAACAATTTTTGCCTAANGGAGTAAAATTATTTGATCAAGGAGATCTAGTTGCTCANAAATTAAAAGNTTATCTCAAGANACACTCTACAATTGATAATTTAATATCTAAAAACGGAGAAGTAGAAATTTTAACATCTGAATCAAGTGAAAAATTTGATGATCATTTAAATTTATTTTATGAATCTAATCATCAATCAAAAACNGTTCAAATTTCTTAATCTTTATACCAACTAGCGTANTCTACATATTTATTNGCAAGGTTTAAAAGTTGTTTTTTAAAATCACCTTCTTTAACTTTTTTGGCTGGCACACCTGCATATATTTCACCTGATTTGACATGAGTTCCCATGGTGACAACTGCACCAGCCGCTATAATACTATCATTTTCTACTATACAATTATCTAATACTATGGCTCCCATTCCTATTAGTACTCTGTCTTTAATGGTACAGCCNTGAACAATGGCATTGTGGCCAATGGTAACTTGATTACCAATATTAGTTGGACTTTTTTTATAAGTGCAGTGAATGATAGCGCCATCCTGAATATTTACTTCGTTTCCCATTTTAATGTAGTGAACATCTCCTCTAACAACAGAGTTAAACCAAAAACTACACTTATCTCCACAAATTACCTCACCAATAATGGTTGCATTATCAGATATATAACAATCTTTCCCAAATTTTGGGCTAGTTCCATTTATTTTTTTAATCAAGGGTTTCATTTGAGGAGTGTTTATGTAATTTAGCTAAAAATAAATAAAATGAGTAGACCAGTTACTATTTATGCAGAAATGACTCCCAACCCAAATACCATGAAGTATGTGGCTGATCATATGTTAGTTGAAAGTGGAGTAGTAGTAGAATTTTTATCTCAAAAAGAAGCTAAAGGATATTCTACTTTTGCTGAGGCACTTTTTAATTTTCCCTTTGTGACCAGAGTGTTTATAGCACAAAATTTTGTAACTATTTATAAAAATGACTTAGTTGAATGGAGTGATGTTACCTTAGAAATGCGAGAATTTGTTAAAGAATGGTTGATGGAAAATGAAAATCCTGTTCAGCATGTGCCGAAACAAGAAGTTATGGAATCTTCGATTGAATCTCCAAAANTAACTACTACTAATTTAGCTCCAGAAATAAATACCAAAAAAGATCAACAAATTGTTGATTTAATTGATGAGTTTGTACAACCAGCAGTAGAGCAGGATGGAGGTGCTATTCATTTCCAATCTTATAATGAAGAAAGTGGAGCAGTAACTGTAATATTAAAAGGTTCTTGTAGTGGATGCCCATCNAGCACAGCTACTTTAAAGGGAGGTGTAGAAAACTTACTCAAATCTCACTTGCCTGAGATTAAGGAAGTGGTGGCCTTAAATGGTTAGAATTTGGTTTTAAATTTAAACCCTAATTCCCATCACACAAATATCGTCTACTTGATCGTGGTTGCCTTTCCAAGAATGAAACTCTTCTTGAATTTTTACTCCTTGTTCTTCAATCGGTAATTTGCTTAGTTCTTTTAAGAAAGATCTATACCTTTTGACCATATATTTTTTTCCTTTTGGACCACCAAATTGGTCTTGATAACCATCAGAATAAATATAAATCATATCTCCTTTCTTCAACTTTATCTTATGATTGGTAAAAGGTTTATTGTCAATAACAGATAAGCCCACAGGTTGACTATTCCCTTTAATATTATCTAGCTGATCATTTGAAATATGAATTAGTGGATTATTAGCCCCTGCAAATTCTAGAGTTTTTTTCTTGAAATTCAATTTGCAAAGAGACATGTCCATCCCATCTTTGTTATTTGTATTAGAAGTATTGTCATTTAAAGATTCAATTATTTTATTTCGCATATTTCCCAAAATTTCTGCAGGGTTTTCTATATTGTTTTCAATAATATTTTCGTTGAGTAAAGATGTTCCAATCATACTCATAAAAGCCCCTGGAACACCATGACCTGTACAATCTGCTACACAGAAAAACACATCGTCTTTAGAATTTTTATAAGCCCAGTAATAATCGCCAGAAACTACATCCTTTGGTAAATAGAAAACAAAATTTTCAGTAATTATTTCATCCATATAAGCTTTAGAAGTCATTAAAGCATCCTGGATATTTTTAGCATAGTTAATACTATCTGTAATTTCTTTATGTGACTCTTCAAGATTTGCTTTTTGATTTTCTATATCTGTTTTTTGATTTTCTATGATTTTATTTTGTGACTTGGTTTTTCTCCATGATCTTAATACCAATACAAAAAGTATCAGAAAAATAAATAGACTACATGATATATAAAATAAATTTTTCTCTTTCTTCTTAGTTACTTCTTTTTGGTAATTGATNTCTTTTTCATGCATAATTTTACTGCTAACTAATAGTATGCTGTCGCTTAGATGCTGTAAAGACTGTTCTTTATTTCTTTGAGCCTGGACTTCGCTTTCAAGTCTCATAGATTTTTGATAATAATTTAAGGCATTTTTAAAATTTCCCTCTCCTTCATACATTCTAGCAATTTTATTACAGGTGCTAGAAAGTAGGTAAGTNTTTTCAGTGGAAAGTAAATTCTCATTGGCCAAATCTTCTAAAATTTTACTACTNGCTGTATAGAATTTTAATGCTTTTTTATCNTCTCCTTCATAATAATANGATGTGGCAGTTTTATCCAAAGCCATAGACTCTTGCTCTTTGAACCATTTCTGTAAATATGGTATTTTCTCATTTTTTAAATGCTCTACACATATATCAATAACTTGCTCTTGCAGCTCTAAATCTTTTTTTGGGTCGGTGATAAATACTAAGTCGCTCCATTGTTGTAACAATTTTATTTTAACAGTATCGTTTTTGGATTTCTTAATTCTTCTTTTTATAAGTTCAATTTTAGTAGAAGCTCTTGTGACGACTTGTTGACTATTTCCCAACAATCCATAAAAAAGAAATACCAAGAATAGACTGATAACTGTTAAATTTTTCATGAGCTTTGATTTATTTTTTTAACCATTGTTAGTATGGTTGCTATTCCAACAGTTTCTCCAGTTTCGTCATATATATCTACCAAAAATTTTACAATTCCCTTCGCTATATCTTCTTCGTCTTTCTTTTTTTGATCAATTTTCTCCTTTACAGTAAACCTAACTCCAATAGTAGCTCCTACATATACAGGTTTGGTGAATCTGCATTCGTCTATTCCATAGTTCAATAATACTGGTCCTTTAGCAGGGTCAACAAAAAGACCAGCTGCTTTAGATAACAAAAAGTAACCATGAGCTACTCTTTCTTCAAATATTGTCCCTTCTAAAGATGTTTCATCCATGTGGGCGTAAAAATTATCTCCACTAACATTGGCAAAGTTGACAATGTCTGCAGTNGTTACTGTATGCTTGTGAGTAAAGACAGTATCACCTACTTCTAACTCTTCAAAATGTTTTCTAAAAACATGTGGATTAGATTCTGGTTGGTTTCCGCCAACTTGAAACTGTTCAGTAATTTTAGTAATTGTTTCAGGATGACCTTGAATGGCTGTCCTTTGTAAATAATGTTTTATTCCTCTTACTCCACCCATTTCTTCTCCTCCACCAGCCCTACCTGGTCCACCGTGAGTTAAAAGAGGGAGTGGAGAACCGTGTCCAGTGCTTTCTTTACCACACCTTGAATTGAGCACCAAGATTCTACCATTCATATGCGCAGCATTAACAACAAAATCTTTAGATAGTTTATCGTTATTAGACACAAAAGAAGTAACTAATGATCCTTTTCCTAATTCCACCAATTCAATGGCTTCATCCATATTTTTATATGGTATTAAGGTTGATACAGGTCCAAAAGCTTCAATATTATGTACTTCATCCCTTAAAAATGGTTCGTTGTTTCTAAATAAAATTGGGGGGAAAAAGGCCCCCTTCTCTTTTGAGGCATCTAATATTGAAAAATCATCATAGTTGCCATAAACCTTTTCTTGGATTTTCATTAGTAAATCAACATTTTCTTTAACTCTTTCTACTTGAATTTTAGAAGCTAAAGCCCCCATTTTAACCTCTTTATTATCAGGATTTCCAATCACAGTTTCTTCCAACTTAGTAATTAATTGTTTCTGGACCTCATCTATCATTTTCTCGGGAACTAAAATTCTTCTTACAGCAGTACATTTTTGTCCAGTTTTAACAGTTATTTCTTTATAAACCTCTTTGATAAATAGCTTGAATTCATCAGAATCAGCTTTTACATCTTCTCCTAAAACACAAGCATTTAGAGAATCTGCCTCCATGTTAAATGGTACAGAATGATCTAAAATATTGGCATGAGATTTAAGTAATTTTCCAGTACTAGCCGAACCCGTAAATGTAACAACATCTCTATGATCTACATGGTCTAATAACCCTCTTCCCAAACCTGGTATTAATTGAAGACTGCCTTCAGGTAAAATTTTTGAATTTATTATTTCTTTTACCATTAGTTCTGTAAGATAGGAAGTGAATTCGGAGGGTTTAACAACAGCAGCAACTCCTGCCATAAAATTGACTGCTATTTTTTCTAGCATTCCCCATATCGGGAAGTTAAAAGCATTAATGTGAACAGCAACTCCTCTTCTAGGAACCATAATGTGATGACCAATAAAAGAACCATTTTTAGAAAGATTAGCTGTTGATCCATCTACAAAGTAGGGTAAATCAGGAAACTGTCTTCTTAAAGATGCATTTGCAAATAAGTTTCCAATTCCTCCCTCAATATCAATCCATGAGTCAATTTTAGTAGCTCCAGTAGCTTTACTTAAATCATAAAAAATTCCTTTTCGCTTGTGTAAATAAAGGGCTAAAGACTTGAGCATTTCGCCTCTTTGTTGAAAGGTCATTTTTCTTAATGAAGAACTTCCTTTCTCTCTTCCATATTGAAGTATGGCCTTATAATCTATTCCCTCACTTGATGTAGAGCTAATATGTTCGCCAGTAATCGAATGAAAATGGTTAATTTCCTCTCCTTTCCCCGAAACCCATTCTCCTAGTATGTAGTTTTTAACTTGCATTATTATAAGTTTCCTTTAAATATAACCAATTCAATAAATAAAGGACCTAAGTAAATTTTTTTTAGTAATATCAGATTAAGAAATAGCCCCATTTAGTTGAAAGTTTGAATTGTTTTTGACAAACATTTCAATTCCAAAATTTTCATTTATATTAAACTACCCAATATTTGGTAGTGTCTATTCCAAATAATTCTTGCTCTTCTTTCCATTTCTCAAAACAATCTTTGACAATTGTTTTCATTTCTAGATTGTCCAAAAAATGACTTTTAGGAATTATCCTTGATTTTAAAATTGTTTTAATATTCTTTAAAATATATTCTTCCCAATATTCATTGGCATATTTTTTGTAATCTTCATTATGTCTTTCCATAATAATATCAATAGCAAAATTTTTGGCTTCGTCAGTATAATCGGTGTGAGGTTCTGCTATTGATATGAGTTCAAAATCACTGAAACCTTTGAATTTTGTTTTAAGATTCATTTCTAAAAAGTTTATTAGCTGCTTTAAATGGATCTATTTTACTATTTCTGACCTCTAATTCTATTTTTTGTAATTTTTCAATAATCCCTTTTCTAGAAAAAAAGTCATTTTTAATGAATTGGTTTAATTTTTGATGAAACCAAAACACATTTTGTTTGGTTCTATTTTCTTGAATCCAACCATTATTAATAGAATGCTTTTTAAACTCATTTAAAATGTCCCAAACTTTATCAATTCCTTTATTTTCAGTTCCAGAACATGTCTCAACTCTAGTCACCCAATTACTTTCTTTTTTAGGTAATAAATGAGAAGCATTTTGATAATTATTTTTAGTATTTTTTGCGTTGATAATATTTTCACCGTCAGCTTTAGTTACCAATATTGCATCTGCTAATTCCATAATTCCTCTTTTTATTCCTTGTAATTCATCACCTGCTCCAGCTAGAACAAGCAATAAAAAAAAGTCTACTAATTGTTTTACATGAGTTTCAGATTGTCCTACTCCTACAGTCTCAAATAATATCACATCAAAACCAGCTTTTTCACAAAGTAATATGGACTCATAAGATTGTTCTGCAGTACCTCCTAGTTCTCCTTTTGAAGGGCTTGGACGAATAAAAACATTATCTAAATTACTAAGTTCTTCCATCCTGGTTTTGTCACCAAGAATACTTCCACCGTTTAGTTTTGAACTTGGATCTACTGCTAAAACTGCAACACTAATTCCTAGATTAGATAAATGTTTTCCGAAAGATTCTATAAAGGTACTTTTTCCAACTCCTGGACTTCCAGTAATTCCAATTCTAAATGACTTTTCTTTGGATGCAGGGATTTCAGATAACGCATCGTAAATTAACAACCTATCTTTTTGATTTTTGCTTTCTAACATAGTTATGGCCTGAGCTAAAACTTTAGTATCAGCTTTTAAAACTCCATTAACCACTTCTTTTATGGATAGATTCTTTTTGGGTTTATAAATATAGTTTTGATTAAACTTATTGGTCATTTATGTAAAGTTATAAATTTGTACATCAAATTTATATGTTGGAACTACACTGTACAAATTATTCAGAAATATCTAAAAATCAATTATTTGCAATTTTAAATTTACGAATAAGTGTATTTGTAGTAGAACAAAATTGCCCTTACCAAGAAATAGATCAATCGGATTTAATTTCTAATCATGTCTTTGGAAAAGTTGATGATCATATTATGGCAGTAGGTCGATTTTATAAAAAAAATAATACTGTATTTATTGGCAGAATTGCTATTGAAAAAAAATATAGAAATAATGGTTATGCAAGAGAATTAATGATTTTTATACTTGAGAATGTAAAAAAAGAATTTCCCAACTTAGAAGTGGCACTATCTGCTCAAGAATACTTAACTAATTTTTATCATTCTCTAGGCTTTAAACAAAAAGGAAATATTTATTTGGAAGATGGTATTCCCCATGTTAAAATGATTTATTTTAACTAACTTGTAATTATGAGAGTTTTTTTAATGTTAACAATATTATTATGTTATATATTTTTAGTTAATGGGCAAGAAACTTCAATCAATCAATTAGATAAAAACAATGAAAAGACCGGTTCTTGGATTGGATATCATGAGAAAACTAATACAAAAAGATATACTGGTAACTTTTTGAATGGTAAACCAACTGGTATTTTTAATTATTATGCTTTAGAAGGTCATCTTTCTGCAAAAGTTGATTTCATTAACGATTCGGTTTCATCTTCAGAAATGTATTATGATAATGCAGGGTTAATGGCTAAAGGTAAATTTGTAAATCAGATGAAAGAAGGAAAATGGTTTACTTATTCAAGGTATGGAGATATTTTGAATGTCTTCAATTTTAGAAAAGGAGCCATGCATGGGAAACAATATTTATATTATCCTGCTAATAAAGAAACCAATGAGGTAAAGTTAATGGAAGAATACTATTGTGAGAATGGTCTTAAAAATGGTAAATGGAAACAATATTTTAAGCTGGGTACTGTTAAGTCAGAAGGAACTTATAAAATGGGTAAAAAAGAGGGTGTTTTCATTTATTATTTTTCAAACGGCTCCATAGATACGAAAGGCTTATTTGTAAATAATTTAAAACATGGTCCTTGGTTATTTTATGATGGAGAGAATGATAACATGAAAAAGGTTAATTACAACAATGGTCAAATTATTGAAAAAAATAAAAATGAGGATTAAACTTTATTTTGTTTTATTAATAATTATTAGCTCATGTAAGCCAATCGTATATGAAGAAACTAATTTTTTCTATAATTATTATCCTCTCCATATAAACCAAGTAAAAGAATTTTTCGTTACAAATATTGTACACAATTCTTTTGGAAAAGACACTACTACTTACTTTTTAAAAGAAATAATAACAGATTACAACATAAATATGGAAGGAGACACTGTTTACAGGGTTGAAAGATATTGGAAAGTAGATTCAAGTCTTAGCTATGAAATAAAAGATGTTTGGACTTCAAAAAAAAATTTAAGTGCAGGTTATTTAAATGAAGAAAATGTTACCTATACTAAATTAATTTTCCCATTATCATTGAATATTTATTGGAATGGAAATGCCTTTAATAATCTTGGTTATCAGGAATATTCTATCGAAAGCTTAAATATTCCTTTTCAACTTAATAATGTAATATTTGACAGTTCTTTAACTGTAATTCAAAATTATAAATCTAATTTGCTAGAATTTGAAAATTCAAAAGAAATATATGCTACTGGAATTGGATTGATTTATAAAGAAGATGTTCAGGTAGAGATAAATTCTGGTAATCTCTCTGATATTACTCAAGGTTATGAGTATTATCAAGAAATAATTAATTATTAATTTATTTAATATTCACTTTAAAAATTTTCTTTTCATTAATAAATCCTTCTAAAGTATCTCCAATACTAATTGATCCAACCCCTGATGGAGTACCTGTAAAAATTAAGTCACCAATTTTTAAAGTCATAAATTTAGAAACATAGCTAATAATTTCATCTATGTCAAAAATCATATTATCAGAGCTACTTTTCTGTACCACTTCTCCATTTTTATGAAGAGAAAAATTAATATTTTCTATTGAATTAATTTTAAGAAATTCTTCACCTACTAATGCCGATTGATCAAATGCTTTAGCTATTTCCCATGGATGACCTTTTTCCTTACATTTTTGTTGAAGATCTCTTGCAGTGAAATCAATTCCTAAACCCACTTCTTCATAATAATTATTAGAAAATTTAGCATCAATAGATTTCCCAACTTTTTTTATTTTAAATATCAATTCAACTTCATAATGGACTTCTTTACTGAAATCTGGAATAAAAAATGGATTTCTTTTTAGTAATAATGCAGAATCTGGTTTTAAAAAAAATATAGGGGCATCAGGAACTGGTTTTCCCATTTCTTTTGCGTGGTCTTTATAATTTCTTCCAATGCAAATAATTTTCACTTCTTGTCTTTAAATTTTTCCCACAAATTTTTAAAACACATTTTAGTATTTTGAGAAAAATCACCTTTTAAAATCCATGAATAATAACCAGGTTCTTTCTCAAATACAAAATTTACTAATTTTCCTTTATGTTTTCCAAAATTTATGACAGCTTCTTTATCCTCATCCAATATAATTCTTCCTGCATAGTCTAATGACCCCTTATTAGCTTTGGAAAAATCACTTAAATATGGAATATTATTTTCTAGCTCATTATACTTAAGGGTTTGAGCTTTTAAAACTTCAAGAGTTGCTCTTGCATCGTACATCGCAGAATGTGCATTTTTCATTTCTTTTTTACAGTAAAACATATAGGCGGCTGCTAAAGTTCTTTTTTCCATTTTATGAAAAATATTTTGAACATCCACTAATTTTTTTGTTTCAAATTCACTTTTAACCCCTGCTCTAATAAATTCTTCTTCCAACATTGGTATATCAAATTTATTAGAGTTAAAACCACATAAATCAGAATTACCAATGAAGTTCTTTATTTCAAAAGACAGCTCTTTGAATGTTGGGCAATCTTTAACATCTAAATCATAAATACCATGAATCTCAGAAATGTTTAATGGTATAGGAATTTCAGGATTGATTCTTTTTTCATAAGTTTCTTCAGTTCCATCTGGATTGGTTTTTATCATTCCTATTTCGACAATTCTATCTTTATTTATTTGATCACCAGTTGCTTCAATATCTAATACAAGAAGAGGCTTACTTATTTTAATTTCCATGGCTATTTTTAATTATCTATGAATTGTGAACTAAGGGAGACTATTCTACCCAAATACTAAAATATTGATATTCATAGTACTTGGATTTTTCTTTGTAATTCTCATCAAATTTTGGACCTGAAACTATGGCTTTTTCTTTTACTATTTGAACTTTATTTTGTGAAATATTTTGTGTGTTTAAATAATCAAAAATGGCTTTTTTCCCTTTTTCAACTCTTATCTTAGCCAATTCAGTATTGCTTTTAAATTTTTTTGATGGTATTCGAGAAGCAGAACCAACAATTTCTACTTTTACTCGACCGTTTTTATTTATTTTATTTATTGTTTCCTCCATAAAACGGATAAAATCAGGATTGTTTTCTATTGAATATTGTCCAAGTTGAAATGATTTTTTGAAATGAATTTTTGGAAGTATAAATTTGTTTTCAATACTGAAGTCTCCAACAACTAATAATTGTTCGTCGTGATTAATAATTTCAATAGGTATTTCAGAAAGATCTAAATTTTCGGGGAAATTTTCAAGTCTAAAACTATATTCTAATTGTGAGGAAATTAACTCAAATTTAAATCCATTATTAGTAAGCTTACCTTTTTGAATAATTCGGCCATTTTCGTCTATTAAAAACAAATTGATTTTGTCTCCATAGTTACCAACCAGTTCTTTGAATTTATAGGTGTTGAAATTATTTATGTAAGTAAAGGAATTATTTTTTTTAAAATCTCCATGGATAAAAGTTTCTTTTCCATNTTCATAAAGAAAAATAGGAATATCAGATAGGTCCAGACTATCTGGAAAGTTTTCTAATTTAAAATTATAATTAGAAGCTGAATTTAATAACTCGAATTTGAATCCTTCAGGGGTTAAAACAGCTTTGTCAATAATATTACCATCATCGTCCAGTAGTAAAAGTGCAATTAGATTATTTTCACTTCCGATAATTTCTTTAAAATTGTATTTTTTGTGTCTTTCTTTAAACTCTTCTATAATCTCTTTTTTAGAGCTATTATAACTATCATTTAATAATACTTTACCATAAACATCAATAGTTGGTAATTCTATTAGCTTTAAAATTTTAAGATCGCTTTCGCAAGGTGTTTTTAATGTCTGTTCATGAATTAAACTCTCCTTAACATTTCCACTTTTTAAATTAATCAACTTAAAATATTGTATATCGTAGTGATAACATTCTTCAGCTTTAAATATGTATGATCCATTATATTTATTGGGTTTGTAAATAACAGCCTTAGACTCTAAATCTGTATTAATCAATTTAATTATATAACTACTTTCTAAGAAATCCTGGTTTTGTTTGTCAATAAATCCAGATAAATAAATTTGTGGTTTAGAGTATGGTTTTTCAATATTTACAGAGAAAAGATCTGTGTTTTCTTCTTCATTATTTGATTCATAATACCCTATGGTTCCGTCTATTGAAGTTGAAAAATATTTCTCATTAAATACAGTATTTATAGGGATTCCTAAATTCTCAGCAGTTGGCCATGAGTTGTTTTTATCTTTTTGAGTTACAAAAATATCATAGCCACCAATACTTTTTTCATTATTGGAACTGTAAAAAAGAGTAACACCATCAGGATGTATAAAGGGTGAAATTTCATCATAAGAAGAGTTAATAGTTGGACCCATATTAACTGGCTTGCTCCATATGTTATTTTCAGTTATTTCTGAAAACCATAGATCTTCTCCTCCATATCCGCCAGATTTATTGCTCGAAAATATCATCAATCTATTATTATTAGAAACATGAATACTTGAAATATTAAAATCTGCAAAATCTGTAAAATCTCTTACANAATAAAAATCTTGTTGTTTTCTACTAAATTTAACTGGTCTTATTTTTTTAGAATTATTATTTAAATCAGAAAAAAAAATTTTCTCTAAGTCTTCAGATTGACCAATTCCAATTTCATTAGTTTTGGTTTTAGAACTGGACATCAATTTAGAACTGGACCATTCATTATNACTTATGTTCTTATACGATATATAAAGATCTAAATAATGTTTTCCAGTTGCTATATCAAATATATTTTTGTTTGAAGCTACATTTGTCCCTCTAATTCTATTAGAACTAAATATTATGGTATTACCATCTAGAGAAACCAATGGATTCATTTCATCAAAATCAGAGTTTAAAAGATTGAGATCATTTGTTATTTTATGAATATTTTCATTACGATTTACCGTAGAGTAATTTTCACATTGCTGAATAAGTTTTTCTGCATCTTTTTTTAAATAATGTTTTTTTGGTGCTATAGAAATAAATTGATTCAAATACTTAACTGCCGAATCTTGTTTATTATTATAGTGGAAGGCTTTTGCGATATAGTAAAAAACATCTATCGGAGCAGTAATAATGGAATTATCAAAAGGGGAGTATGATTTGCTTACTTTTTTTATAGCAATCTTTAAGTATTTTAAAGATTTTAGTTTNGAATTAGAAGATTCTAAAAGCGTAATTCCCGTCTTGTAATTAATATTTGAATTATTCTTTTGATTTTGGGCAATTTCTAACCATAAATCTTTAGCAATTTCATATTTTTTTTCAATAAATAATTGATTGGCTGCTTCAATTTTTAGTCTTAAATCTTTTTTGCTTTGACTAAGATAATTTTGACCAATAAAAATAATTAAAAGATTAATTATAAATATTTTGATCAAATTTTGTTTCATTTTATAAAGTTCGATTCACATCAAAATTTTCAAGATAATCTGCAACTTTTCTAACAAATTGTCCTCCNAATGCACCATCTATATTTCTATGGTCGTAAGAATGTGATAAAAACATAAGATGTCTTATTCCAATTAAATCGCCAGATTCAGTTTCAATTACTGCTGGTTTCTTCTTAATAGCTCCTAAGGCAAGAATGGCACTTTGTGGTTGATTAATAATAGGTGTTCCCATTACGTTTCCAAAAGTTCCTACATTTGATACGGTATAGGTGCCACCTGCTATTTCATCAGGTTTTAGTTGACCTAATTTTGCTCTATTTGCCAGATCATTTACCTTTTTGGCAACTCCTACAAGATTTAATTGGTCGGCATTTTTGATTACAGGAACAATTAAGTTTCCTGAAGGTAAAGCAGTTGCCATTCCAATATTAATATCATTTTTAACAATTATATTATCTCCATCAATTGAAGAATTTACTAATGGAAAATCTCTTAAAGCTTTGGCAATTGCTTCAATAAATATTGGGGTAAATGTTAACTTTTCACCTTCTTTTTCTTCAAATGACATCTTCATCTTATTACGCCATTTAACTAAGTTAGTAACATCAGCTTCAACGAAAGAAGTAACATGAGGAGCAGTATGAACAGAGTTTACCATATGATCTGCAATCATTTTACGCATTCTTCCCATTTCAATTATCTCATCATTTCCACTTACACTTAATGAAGATTTCTTTGAGTTATTTAGGTTAAGATCAACTTTTTGTTGATTTATATTATTTGCAGTTCCCTTTCTATTTTTTAAGTAAGCTAAAATATCAGCTTTTGTTACTCTACCATTTGCTCCATTTCCAACAATAATATCTAATTCGTCAATTGAAATCCCTTCTTTTTCGGCAATGCTTTTAACTAATGGAGAGTAAAACTTTTTAGAATTTTTATAATTATTTTCTGATGTAATATTTATATTATTTTCTAGTGGTTGAAGAATTTCATTTTCTATAGTTTCTTGCTCATTTTCTATAGTTTTCTGATCTTTTTCATTATTTATTGAAGTATCTAATTCAGGTGCTGTATTTTCATTTTCTATTTCAGAACTAATGACTGCAAACACAGATCCAACAGCGACTACATCTCCCTCATTAAATAAAATTTCTTTTAAAATTCCTGAACATGGTGCTGGGACTTCTGAATCTACTTTGTCAGTAGCTATTTCAACAATAGGTTCGTCTTCTTCAATAGAATCACCAACAGCTTTCAACCATGTAGTGATGGTGGCTTCTGCAACACTTTCACCCATTTTAGGTAGTTCAACTTTAAATTCTGNCATTCGTCATAAGTCTTTTAAGGAATGANAATGTAAAAATAACTTTATTTAGCATATTTTTTATATNCAATGCAATTCTAAATAAGATTTATGATGCTTGAACATTGAATAATTTTTTAATTAAAATTTTAGTTTCTAAAATTAAATTATAGTCTTTTGCATAAATGATATTAATCTTTTCAATAGTATCTTCTTCCATTTTTTTATGTAAGTCTAAAACTGAAAAAACTCCTTTTTTAATTTTAGGAAGTTTTAAATTTTGNTTGGAATAACCATATCCAATCCAAGTTTTTTTNCCAATTAAAACAGCTTTAATATTTTTAATTGCCAGTAAATAATTACTTAATATTAAAATAAAAAATGGGGAAAAAATTAATAGTAATAAGGATATATAAATATCAAAATTCCTTTTCTTTCTAATGTTTTCTATGCTATTAATATGATTCAGTTCTGTTGTAAAATAGGTTTCATTTGTGTAGATAGATTGACTTCCAATNATAAANTGAGATTTTTCAGGAATAATCTTAAAATCTATATTGTTTTTTGAATTAACCTCTGCCATAGAATATATAATTTTTTGCGCTGTAACATCTTTTGCACAAAAAACAACTTCATTTACTTTATTGATATTTATAAATTCATTAAGTTGAGATAAATTACCATGAAACTTTTCNTTATCTGCATTAGCATCAGGAGAAATTTTGAAAATATTTTTTGTTCTAATCTTNTCAATAGATATTAATTTTTCGGTTCTTAGTATCTCACTTATAGACCCCACTAAAGCAATATTTTTATTGTCTTCTGAATAATTTGAGAATAAACCAATTTTTAAAAATTTGAATGTTGACCTAGTAAATAAACTAGTAAAAAAGCAAATAGCACTCGAAACTAAAATTATNGCCCTAGAGAATTGGATNGATTTAGGAAGTAATGCATAAAGAGACAATATAATTATAAGCCCNAAAAAATTCCCTTTTAATAAATTCATGTATTTAATAGGCGGGTTTTGGTTGCCAAAGATACTATTACAAATAGCCCAAATTAGGCCATAGATGGGGATTAAATATTTGATTGTTTCTTCAGGAAAAGAAATAGCAGTAAATTTTTGATAAAAAATAGAAACTCCAAAAATGAAACCNCTAAAGAAAATAAAATCCATTGATGGTAGAATCCATCTTCTTATGAGTCTTTGAATTACAGCTATTGCAGCTCTAAAATAAATGGCAANATTTATAAGTTTTGAAAATGTTTTAACATGTTGTTTAGAAAAATGTTTTTCAGCAAAAATGACCATTGCCCTGTAAAAAATAAAAACATAATTAATAGAACTTTTCTTAGTACTTTCCCCTTTATAGTGAATAATTTTTGTTTTGGAAAAGTAATAATTTTCATAACCTGCTTTTTTAATTCTNTAGGATAAGTCAATGTCTTCACCATACATGAAAAAAGTTTCATCTAATAGGCCAACATTATCCAAAACCTTTCTTCTTATTAGCATAAATGCCCCTGAAAGAACATCTACTTTATGATTTTCATTCATTGAAAGATAACCCAGATGATATTTACCGAAAATTCTTGAGTTTGGGAATATGGTAGCTAATCCAAATATCTTATAAAAAGCAACACTTGGAGTAGGTAATCCTCTTTTAGATTCTGGAAGAAACCTTCCATTTCCGTCATACATTTTAACGCCTAAAGCGCCAGCATCTTGATGACCGTCAAAAAATTCTAAGCATTTGACAAAAGTATCTTCTTGAACAACAGTATCAGGGTTTAACAATAAAATATTTTCACCCTTTGCTATTTTAATTCCTTGATTATTNGCTACTGAAAAGCCAGTGTTTTTTTGATTGGAGATTAATACAACATCTTTAAATTTTTCATTAATCAAAGACAAAGAGCCATCAACAGAATTATTATCAACCACAATAATTTCTCCTTCAATACCATTCAATGCTTTTTTAACTGATATTAAACACTGTTCTAAAAAATGTTTAACATTATAATTTACTATGATAATNGATAATTCCAATTATGAATTTTAGATATTATTTTTGTAAACTGACCTGTCTAATAAAGATTTTCCAAGAGTTAATTCATCAATATACTCTAATTGATTTCCAACTCCAATTCCACGAGAAATTAAAGTAATATCTACATCAACTTCATGAAGCTTTCTGTATATGTAAAAGTTAGTAGTGTCTCCTTCCATAGTTGCGGGAAGTGCTAATATAATTTCNTGAGTATTTTCTTTTATAATTCTTTCTTTAAGTTGATTTATTTTTAAGTCATTTGGACCNATTCCATCCATAGGGGAAATCACACCNCCAAGAACGTGGTATTTTCCATAAAATTGTTGGGTNCTTTCAATCGCTAATAAATCTCTAACGTCTTGAACNACACAAATTAATTCCTCAGATCTTGATGTGTTGCTGCAGATTTCGCAAAGATTTTTTTCAGTAATATGAAAGCATTTTTCACAAAAATTTAAATGTTCTTTTAAGTTTTCAAATGCTTGAGTAAAGTCTTTTACTTCTTTTTCACTTTGATCGAGTAAGTGAAGTACCAATCTTAAAGCAGATCTTTTTCCAATTCCTGGAAGAGATGACATCTGCTCCACAGCATCATTTAGTAATTTAGATTTAAAATCCATTATGCTAAATTAAAAATGCTGCTTCAAATAACAATTTTATTAACGATAATGATTGAATAGTTTAGGGAACCTTTTATTAATTAATGCTCTTCAATTTTTACATTAGTATTATATTTTAAATATGACTATTCAATTAGTATCCACTGTATTAACTATTTACTTTTTAGTTTTATTACTAATCTCTTATTTGACCTCAAAGTCAGATTCTAATGAATCTTTTTTTATTGGAGACAGAAAGTCTCCATGGTATATTGTTGCCTTTGGAATGATTGGGGCTTCCTTATCAGGAATAACATTTATTTCCATTCCAGGATCTGTAGCTAAGTTCTCTAGTGAATTAGGGTTAGTTCCCTCNGATCAATTCAGTTATATGCAAATGGTTTTTGGATATTTTTTTGGATATATCATAGTTGCATTTGTCCTATTGCCAATATATTATAAAATTAATCTAACCTCAATTTATGGTTACTTGAAAGAAAGGTTTGGAAGTTGGAGTTATAAAACAGGATCTGCTTTCTTTTTACTTTCTAGGCTTACTGGAGCGTCCATTAGATTATTATTAGTATCAAGTGTTCTTCANCTTATATTATTTGATGAAATTGGTATTCCATTTGAATTAACGGTAGTTACATCAGTATTATTAATTTGGATTTANACCAACAGAGGCGGAATAAAAACAATTATTTGGACAGATACCCTACAGACATTTTTCATGTTAGCAGCTGTTATTACCACCGTTTATCTCATTGGCGATAATTTAAATCTTAAAGAAAAGACAGGTTTTATAAACGAAATAAATCAAAGTGGATTTTCTAAAATATTTTATTTTGAAAACTGGCATGATTCTAATTATTTCTGGAAACATTTCTTAGGAGGAATATTCATTACAATAGGAATGACAGGCTTAGATCAGGATATGATGCAAAAGAATTTAAGTTGTAAGAATTTAAAATCAGCACANCTTAATATGGTCAGTTTTGCAGGTGTTTTAATTATTGTAAATTTTATTTTTTTAGTTCTAGGGGCTTTATTATTTATGTATTTTGAGCAAACAGGTGTCGGATCCAACGTATTAAAAGTTTCTAATCCAAGAACAGATTTATTATTTGCTGAAATTGCTAAAAATGGATCACTTGGTGTTTNTGTTGGAGTGCTATTTCTTTTGGGATTAATTGCTGCTGCCTACAGTAGTGCTGATTCTGCTCTAACATCTTTAACAACNTCATTTTCCATTGATTTTTTAAATATTGAGACAAAACCGATAGAAAAGCAACCTAAAATTAGAAAAGTAGCACACCTAATTATGTCNTTAGTTCTTATTCTAATTATTATTTTTCTTAGAANATTTTCAAATGATTCAGCTATTTGGATGCTGATAAAATTAGCTGGTTTTACTTANGGNCCACTCATAGGATTATTCTTTTTTGGGATACTAACTAAAAGAAATTTGAATGACAAGTTGGTGCCATTAGTTTCAGTTATTGTTCCAATAATCGTTGCTACGATATGGTANATACATGGCCAAGGAAAAATACAGTGGTTGGGAACTTACGAATTTGGAGCAGAACTTATAATCTACAATTCTTTTCTTTCTTTTGGATCGCTTTTTTTGATAAGTAAGTCTAAAAGCTAATTATTTTATCTGATTCATTTATTATATCATACAAATCACCCATAGATGACATAGGGCAAAGTTCAGTGCTCTTTTGACTTCTAATTTTTAAACAAGTACCACAAGCATAAATGATACCTTTATTCTCTAAGAATTTTTCTAATAATTCTTTGATGTTATATTGATTAGTAGAAAGTGATAACGCTTCTACTCCTTTGGCCATTAAAAATACTTTCACTTGGTCTCCTTTGCTTAGAGAAAAATTAGCTAATCTACATGCATTCCAAACTGTTTCTGAATGATCAGAATATATAACTATTCCCAATTTCATATAATATTATTAAACATTAGCCAATTCAGGGTTTTCAATTTTATTAAAGGGTTCATTTTTNTGTTTGATANAATGATTGATAAAATCCCAGAGTTGTATTCTTTNTTTCAATGCTTTTTTACTAATATTAGCAACNTCTTCCCATTTTTTAGAATCATTTTTACATAAACCAATAATCATTTCATGAGCCAATGGCCCATGTTCGTCTCCATCTAAATCAATATGTCTTTGTAAATAATAATTGATTTTATCAAGAGATACTTTNTTTGTTTTTTCTGTTTGTTCAATAATTTCGATAAACATATCTGGAATAATCTCTTCTCTCCCAAAGGTGAAAGCTGCAGCTATTTCATGAGATTTCCATCCTTCTATAGTCACAAAAGAAAAATTTAAAAACGATTTTATTGATGAATTTAAATCGGATTTTTTAATACAATTTGCAATGTTATCCAAGTCTTTAATTCCACTAACAAAATGATTGATCGTTGTTGTCTCAGCTCCAATTTCATCCATAGCCTCTATGTACATTTCGAAATGACTTTTGGGCTCACCATTATAGTTTAAATCAGATTCTTCATCTACTATAATTTGATTAATTAATCTAGCAGACTTAGAATCCATGTTTGGTGTCCATGGAACTTTAGTGCATGTTAGAAGATTCTGTAAGGCTTTTAGTAATGACATAAAATCCCAAACAGCAAAAACATGAGATTCCATAAAAATCTTAATATCGTCTATAGATTTTAGTGACTTGTATAATTCATGGTTTTTCAACTCATCTCTTAATGGCTGAATTTCATCAATGACATTTTTAATGTTTTGATTCATTANTTTTTACTTAAATGTTGGTTTATTTTTTTTACTATGCTTGGTCCGGAATATATAAATCCAGTNTAAAGTTGAATTAAATCTGCTCCCGCTTTTATTTTGTCTAACGCATCTTTAGGTGACATAATACCACCAACTCCAATAATAGGAATACTTTTTTGAGTTTTATCTGCAATATATTTTATTACCTCGTTAGATTGATCTTTTAGCGGTAATCCACTTAGCCCTCCGTTACCTATCTTTTCTATTTCATTAGTATCTGTTTTTAATAAATTTCTTTTAGTTGTAGTATTTGTAGCAATAATACCGTCCAATTTTTCATTTTTAATAAGTTCAATAGTTTGATCTAACTGTGAATGATTTAAGTCTGGAGATATTTTTATGAGTATTGGCTTTCTTTTTTTTTTGAATAGCATTAATCCTATTTAATTCAGGAACTAATTTTTTTAAAAATTCAACATCTTGAAGTTTGGTAAAATTACTCACATTTGGACAACTTACATTTAGAGCAAAGTAGTCTACGTAAGGATNTAATTCTTTAAAATTTTCAATGTAGTCTNGTTCTGCATTTTCATTTTTGGTAGTGCTATTTTTACCAATATTTCCACCAATTATTATTTTGGTATTATTATTTTTTAATCTTTTGGCAATCACAGCAACCCCATCATTATTAATTCCAAGTCTGTTAATAATGGCTTCATCTTTTTTAAGTCTAAAAAGTCTTTTTTTGGGGTTTCCAGTTTGCGATTTGGGAGTTACAGTACCTATCTCAATAAAACTAAATCCAAATAATGAAAGTTCTTTGATATATTTTCCATTTTTATCGAATCCTGCCGCCAATCCTACTGGATTTTTAAACTTAATTCCAAATAATTCTTTTTCAATATTTTGAGAACTATTTTGGTAAAAAAATCTTATGATTGATTTTGCAAAAGGGATTATGCAAATTAATTTAAGAAGATTAAGGGAGAAGTAATGTACCCATTCAGGATCAAAAGCAAAAAATATAGGCCTTATTATAAATCTGTACACACATCAAAATTACTAATTCTCAAAGTATTAATTAAAATTTGTTTACTCTTTTAAGGAGTTTCCTCTAACTGGAATTTCAGATATTTTAGACCAGCTCTCACAGAATTATATGCTTTTTCTTCAGCCAATGTGTTGGGAATAACTTTAAATTCTTCAAATTGTTGAAATATATGATCTTTAACTCCAACCAATATTACTTCCACATTTTTCGCTTTAAAGTTTTTAATAACTTCTTCAAGAACATAGGTTCCTGAAGCATCTATATAAGGCACTTGTGACATATTAATTATAACAGCATCTTTTCCAATGATTGCTTCAGCCTGTTCTTTAAATTGATCAGAAAAACCGTAAAAAAGAGGCCCATCTAATTCGTAAACCATAATTCTATTTTTAATAGATTCAGGTATTTTTAGTTTTTTCTCTATTTCATTTATATCACCAGATTTACTTTGTTGATCAACTATTTCTCCCATTCTCTGCATGAAGAAGAAAGAAGATAGAACCATTCCTATACCTACAGCCACTAACAAGTCAACAAAAACAGTTAAGACAACTACGAGAAGCAGAACCAATGAATCACTATTTTTTAAACTGAAGAGTTTTTTCATTCCTTTAAAATCTATGATTCCAATTCCCACAGAAATCAACAGAGCAGAAAGAACTGGCTTTGGGACATCTTTTAAATAAGGTCCAAGTCCTAACAAAACAATTAATAGAAATATGGCCTTGAAGATACCACTCAAATTTGTCTTTCCATTAGAATTGATATTGGCAACAGTTCCGGTAGTAGACCCTGCACCCGGTAATCCACCAAATAATGCTGCAACAAAGTTTCCTATACCCTGACCGATGAGCTCTCGGTTTCCATTGTGTTTAGTTTTGGTTAAGTTATCAGCTACAACAGATGTAAGTAGGGTNTCAATAGTCCCCAATCCAGCTAAGGTTAAACCACTTACTATGGCGATACTAAGTTCATCAAATGATATATTTAAAAATTCTCCGAATGGAAGAACTATACTTGGAATAGCATTTGGAATTTCTCCTATAGTTGAATAATCCCAATGCCAACCCCATTCTTTTTTAAAGGTGAATGAAATTAATGTACCAATAATTAATGATAACAACCCAGCAGGAATTTTTTTAGAAATTTTAGGAATAAAATAAATAAATATTAATGTTAAACCCCCAAGTATAATAGAACTCCAATGATATTCAATAATTGGGGTATGCAAATCCATAATTATATCTATGATACCACCGGGTCGTTCACCACCTAGAAATGTATGCCATTGAGTAAGAATAATTATAACTCCAATACCACCCATAAATCCTGAAAGTACAGGATAGGAAATGTATTTGACATATTGTGCAACACGAATAAGTCCAAATAATATTTGAAAAATACCACCCAGAGCAAATGATAAAATTATAAGTGGTAAGGCCTTAGAAGGGTCATCTGCAAATCCTGCATTAGCTATAATTGTAGCTGCTACAATAGTCATCGGACCAGTAGGGTCACTAATTAAAGTTTTTGTTCCTGCAACAATAGAAGCAACAAGAGCTAATAAAATAGCTGTATAAAGACCAGCTTGAGGCCCTAAACCACTTTGAAGACCAAATGCTAGCCCCATGGGAAGAGCAATGATAGCTGCAGTAAGACCACCTGTAAAATCTCCTTTAATAGACTTTGTTGAAAAACTTCCTGTTATNTTTTTAATNTTTTGAAAATCCATTTAAATAATGTTATTCTGCAAAATAGTGAAAAATATAGAGTATAGATAATATGCTGTTATTAATGTGTAATTTTGAAGTAATTATTTATTATGATCAAATCAAAAAAAGTGGTAGTAGTAATGCCAGCTTACAATGCATATAATACNTTGGAAAAGACTTATAATGAAGTTCCATTTTCTATTGTTGATGATGTTATATTGGTAGATGATTATGGTACAGACAATACATTNGAGTTAGCTAATAAACTAGGAATAAAACATGTCATAAGACATGAATATAACAAAGGATATGGCGGTAATCAAAAAACTTGTTACAATAAAGCTTTGGACTTAAAAGCAGACATAATTGTGATGCTTCACCCAGATTATCAGTATACGCCTAAACTTATTGAAAGTATGTGTTCTATTATTGCNAATGAACTATATCCTGTGGTATTAGGCTCTCGAATTNTGGGGAAAGGAGCTCTAAAAGGAGGAATGCCAATTTATAAGTATGTTGCTAATAGAATTCTTACACTATTTCAAAATATTTTAATGAATCAAAAACTTTCAGAATATCACACAGGATTTAGAGCTTTCTCTGCAGATGTGCTAAATGGTATAAAGTATAATGAAAACTCAGATGATTTTATTTTTGATAATCAAATGTTAGCTCAAATTATGTTTAAAGGATATGAAATTGGAGAAATTACTTGTCCAACTAAGTATTTTGAGGATGCGTCTTCTATTAATTTTAAGAGAAGTTTTATTTATGGTATTGGCGTAATAATGACNTCTCTTAAATATTTTTTCACTAAAATAGGAATCATCAATTGGAAAATTTTAAAATGAATTTAAGTTTAAAAGACAACCTTAAAAGATCTTTTTGGGCCCTTTGGATATTACTTATGTTTTTTGGTTTTGGGCTATTACTTATTGTTGGAAATTATGAATTTTCAGTTCTTGTAAATTCATGGCACAACGATAGTTTAGATTTTTTATTCCAAAACATAACTTATTTAGGAGATGGTTTTTTTGTGTTTTTNNTAGCATTTTTATTTATATTTTTTAAAAAAAAATTAGCAATACTAACTTTATCTTCACTATCAATTACCACCATAATTACCCAATTTTTAAAACGCATAATTTTTAAAGACGAANTACGCCCAAGTAAGATTTTTCAAGATTTAATTCAAGATGGTTCATGGAATACCATTGAAGGACTAAATTTATATGAGAAGTTTTCTTTCCCTAGTGGACACACAGCACTAATATTTTGTTTCTGTATTACGCTTTCTCTTTTCATTAAAAGAAATAATTGGGCATTATTTTTTATTTCCATTGCNTTTTTAGTTGGATTTTCTAGAATATATTTAACTCAGCATTTTTTAATTGACGTTTTATTTGGGGCGTTAATTGGTTCCTTAATAGCATTGTTAACGCATACTTATCTTGAAAAATTAANACCAANAATATCTTTTATAAAAACTAAGGATGAAAAAGGTTGACTATAAGCCATTTCTTTTTTTTTCAATTTATGCTATTGTTTTAGTATTTCCCTCAATTGGATGTTTTAACTTATTTGACTGGGACGAAATCAATTTTGCTGAGTCATCCAGAGAAATGATAATTTCTAATAATTTTTTTCAGGTAATGATTAATTTTGAGCCATTTCATGAAAAGCCTCCGTTATACTTTTGGTTGCAAGTAATTTCCATGAAAATATTTGGAATAAGTAGTTTTTCTGCAAGACTTCCTAATGCTGTTCTTTCTGTTATATTTCCAGTAATATTATTCAATATTGGTTCAAGATTAAAAAATAAAACATTTGGGTGGGTTTGGTCAATAATTTTCTTGAGTGGATTGTTGCCAAATCTATATTTCAGAACTGGTATTATTGACCCATATTTTAATTTATTTATTTTTCTTTCCATTTATTTTTTCTTCCTATCAATAAACCATAATAAGATAAAAAATATTTTTTTTTCTGGTTTGTTCTCAGGACTCGCTATTTTAACTAAAGGTCCTGTTGGATTATTATTAGTCCTTTTATCTTGTACTATATATTCCTTAAGCTGTAGAAAAAAAATTAGCTTAAAAAATATCCTGATTTTTATTTCTACAGTTATAATAGTATCGTCCCCATGGTATATGATAGAACTTGTTAATAAGGGACCATGGTTTTTAATAGAATTTATTCAATATCAAATTGAATTATTTTCCAAGCCAGTTGCTGGTCATCAACAACCTATCTATTACCATTTTGTTGTTTTGTTGTTTGGCTGTATTCCTTTTTCTTTTTTTGCTTTAAGAANTATTTTTATCGATTCTAAATCTGATTTGAAATTTGAAAAAATGATGAGAATTTGTTTTTGGACTGTTTTAGTTCTCTTTACTATTGTAACCACAAAAATTGTTCATTATTCCTCTATGGCTTATGTTCCTTTATCTTTTCTTGGATCTATAGAAATTTATAAAATAATTAATGGNAAAAGTTTTAGTAAAGGGATAAAACTATTCCTATTCCTTTTAAGTTCAATTATAGCAACANTATTATCATTTTTTATTTATTTATTAATTTATCAAAANGGGATTATCATGAGTTTTAGCGATAATATCCAACTTAAAACATTGCTAAATTTAAATCTTTTGTGGCAAGGTTGGGAGTGGACTATTCCTTTAATAATAGCTTTTTCTAGTTTACTTTGGATTATAAAATTTAAATTTCAACCTTTGAAATCCTTGGCCATATATTCTTTACTAATTGGATTATCATTTTCCTTAATTTCTTATTTTATTATTCCCAAAATAGAATTTGCTATTCAAGGAACTGTAGTTTCTTTTTATAAANATATTTCCAAAGAAAAAAAGTATTTAACAACTGTAGGGTTTAAAAGTTATGCTCCTTACTTTTATTCTGAGTTTGATCACTTAAAAGAAGTTGATAAGCTATATCAAAAGAAATCAGAAATTTTAAAAAAATATTTTTCTACAAATTCATTAAATGATCTTAACAGATTACAAAAAANTAAATTTAATGGTTATGTTTTAAGTTGGTTGATTAACGGAGATGTAGATAGAACAGTTTATTTTGTTTCTAAAAAAANCAAACCAATTTTATTATTACAAAATGCTAAAAATTTAGAATTAATTAAAGATGAAGCTGGTTATCAATTTTATAAAAGAGAATTAAAATGAAAGTAAGAGAACTAAGTCCTAAAGAAGTTTGGAATAATTTTGAAGATTTAAATGCTATTCCTAGACCCTCAAAAAAAGAAGAAAGAGTGATCAATTTCATGAGGAATTTTGGATTAGATCATGAATTATCAACTTATGTGGATCCAAGCGGAAACGTAATAATTAAAAAGCCCGCATCTAAGGGAATGGAAAATAGAAAAACTGTAATCCTTCAAAGCCATTTAGATATGGTTCATCAAAAAAATACAGAAACTAATTTTGATTTTAACACTCAAGGGATACAAAGTTTCATTGACGGTGATTGGGTCACTGCTAATGGTACTACACTTGGGGCAGACAATGGAATGGGTGTAGCAAGCATCATGACTTTATTAGCAAGTAAAAATATTCAACANCCTGCACTAGAAGCATTATTTACTATAGACGAAGAAACTGGTATGACTGGAGCCTTTGAACTAGAACAAGGGTTATTAAAAGGAGAGATTTTATTGAATTTAGACACTGAAGATGATGACGAATTTAGTATAGGATGTGCTGGTGGTATTGATACCAATACTTCCAAATCCTATGTTCAAGAAAAAATAACTAATGGTCTAGGACTTGAACTTATTGTTAAAGGATTAAAAGGAGGTCACTCAGGAATGGATATTCATTTAAAAAGAGGGAATGCCAATAAAATAATGAATAGGTTACTTAATGTTGCTTTAAATTTTAATTTAAATATTGCTGAAATTAATGGTGGTAGCTTAAGAAATGCAATTCCAAGGGAATCTTTTTCCAAAATTGTAGTAAATAGTTATGATTTTTTAGAAAAACTAGATAAAGTGGTAGCTGAAATAAAAAATGAGTATTCAATTTCAGAACCTGATTTATCAATTGAGGTTAATAAAATAGATCGTCCTAAAATAGGACTTTCATTTAGTGATTCTAAAGAAGTTATTGATGTAATATATTCAGTATTTAATGGTGTTTTTAAAATGAGTCAAACTATTGAGGGTTTAGTTGAAACATCTTCGTCTTTGGCTAGAGTCATTTTAAATGATGGAGAATTTATCACCCAAAGTCTTCAAAGAAGTTCTGTCGAAAGTTCGAAATTTGACATTGCACGAACCATAGGTTCTGCTTTTTTAAATATTAGTGCTAATGTAGAACATACTGGATCTTATCCAGGTTGGGAGCCTAATAAAAATTCTCAAATTTTAGATTTAATGGTTTCCCTTTATAAANATATGTTTNAATCAGATCCTAAAGTACAAGCATGTCATGCTGGGTTAGAATGTGGAATACTCAACGAACGATACCCTGGTTTAGATATGATTTCTTTTGGGCCTACTATTAAAAACCCTCATTCTCCAGATGAAAAAGTTAATATAAAATCTGTAGAAAAGTTTTGGAATTTACTAATTGAGGTCCTTAGAAATATTCCTTTAAAAAATCAATAATCCCACTGATCTCTCATGGAATTATAGCCATTAGCTCCTAACTTTAGTTCATAATCTAAACCATTTACAGAGTTTATGGAACTTGATATAAAAAGTCCAATCTTAACCAATCCTCCAAATATTTTAAATGGTCTTGAAATTCCTAAAAACACTTCTAAGTGTTTAAAATTTTTGTCGGGTATTATCAAGGTTGCAGTTCCAGCCGAAAGTTGTAGACCTAACTTACTTAATAGGGGTATTTTATTAAGTATATTTCCATCAAAACTATGAACGTAATTAGCCATTAAAAAAGAATTTTCTGTCAAAAGATTGGGACCTAGTAGTTGTAATGAAGTCAAAGGATTACTGAAAAAACCTCTATCAGACCCTCTAAAATATTTCCATTCTATAACTCTTAATTTTTTCTTGTTCATAAAAGAACCTAACTGAAAATTCCATTTGGACTTTCCTAAATGAGGAATGGAAAATTCATCATTTATTCCAAATTCTAAGTAATCAAAATTCACTTCGCTTTTAAATAAGTTTGGAATTCCTTTTCTATANATTAAGTTAAGAGTAGGAAATTTTGTTCCAAGAACAACTTTTCTATTTTTTTTATAATAAAATTTTTGAAATGGCAACCAAGTCAGTTGAATTCTCGTTTCCATTTTTCTATATGGATCAAAACTGATGGCAGCTAATTCTGCTGCAGAATCTAATGGCGTAAACCAATCACTAGATAAATCTAAATTATCTATTGGAGTTTGATAACAATACAACAACTTTAACTCACTATAAAGTCCATTAAGTAGTTCTGTTCTGTATGCACTTTCAATATTTTGAGAACGAACATAATTGCTTCTTGAAAAGGCAGTTGTTATGGATGGAAATCTATTGATTACCTTATATTGATCTCCAATTCCAATTGTTAATTGCTTGTATTTTTTATTATTAGAAACTATAGAAATATTAGTAGACCCNTTAAAATCTTTATTTACTAGTCCATAATCAATATTATTTTCAGTACTTATTTTGTATTTATCATTTAAGTTTTTGTTGAAATTAAAACCTAGATTATGCCTGTACCCTCCAATACCTAAAATATTAAATTGAGAAATTATGGGCCATATGTAAAAAGAATACCCTTTGTATCTATTTTTCTTTCCAACTCCTTCCCAAAGTAACTTGGACCAAGTAATTTTATTATAACCACTATCTTGTTTTGAAGCATACTCTTCACTTTGATAGTATTCTCTTAAACTATCTGTATAACTGACATATTCTGTTTCGTTTTCTTTTAAATCAATAGGTCTGTAATTATTCCACTGATTATTGGTTTTTAAAAATGAAGAGTCTTGGAAATTTTTAATTTGGTTTTTCTTAAAGTAATTTGGGATTTCTTGGTTAAATTTAAAATCATTGTAAATAGAGACAGAATTACCCAATATTTTAAAAATATCTTCTTTAATTGTATAATCAATAATCTTCCTTTTTAATAACTGTTGATTTTCTTTTTGATGATAGTTTTGAATAAAATGAAAGTTTTTAATTTTAAAATCTGATTGAATGGGTCCGCTTAGCTCTAGTTCAAGAGATTTGATAAAATAAGTATCTTCTTTTATAAATAAAATACCCTTTAGTAGCGGCTCATTTTTAAATCTAGGGGTTATTTTAATTTTATGAATTTTAATGGAATCTTTATTAGGTATAAAACCCAAATAATCATATTTATAATAAGTTCTTGATCCAGGAGATAGTGGAGAAATTACTGGCTTATTTGAAATCGGGATTTCAATGTTATTTTGGAATAAATCTAATTCAATTTCGGTATATGATATTAAAATTTCATATTCATCCTTTACATCATATTTGGGAGTGATATTATACTCTCCAAAATCTTCAAATGACTGAATAATTATAAAATCCTGTTCTTGTTTAGTATCTGCAAAGTCATGGTAGGCATTAAAATCCCAATATTTATCCCCCCTAATATTTTTATATAATTGGCCATATGACTCAATAAATTTTAGAACATTATTTTTTAAATTAATCTTTTGTGATGTATCCAATTGCCATATCTCAATAGTGTCTTTTCTTTTTAATTTATATTGTCTTTTTTCAATAGTATTTTTNGAATATTCAGTTGAAGAATAATTTTTNTATTCATAATTTTTTCTAACTGTCTTTACTTTATTTATTATCTCAAGAGCTTTGTTTTTAGTATTAGAAACTACTTCATACTCTATTAAATTTTGATCTTTTTCTTTTAATANGACATTAAATTTTATTGGTTTTTCTTTTAGGATTAATAATTTTTCATAATTTTCATAACCTATGTAGCTGTAAACAATAGTATATTCACCTGGGTCTAATTCAATAAAATATTCTCCAAAGGCATTAGAGCTTACTCCATAAGTGGTATTTTTAATATAAATTGATGCAAATGGTAAAGGTTCTCCATTACTATCAGATATTACTCCACTAATATGATTGCAATAGTTGGNAATTGGGAATAATAATATAATAGCAAAATAAAGAGTGGTAGAAAATCTAGAAATAACCTTCATGCTTTAAAAAAATTAAATTATACAGTTATTTATCGAATAAAACATCAAATTTGTAAAAAATTAACAAATGTCTGTACATAAAGATATAAAACGAGTAACAACTCATGTTCTTCAAGAAATGAAAAGAAACAATGAGAAAATTTCTATGTTAACATCATATGATTATTCTATAGCTAAGATTGTAGATGAGGCTGGAATAGATGTTNTTTTGGTAGGTGATTCAGCGTCAAATGTAATGGCGGGTCACGAAACCACTTTACCTATAACATTAGATCAAATGATTTATCATGCAGCTTCTGTTATAAGAGCAATTAATAGATCTCTNGTAGTGGTTGATCTACCATTTGGGAATTATCAAGGAGACTCGAGAGAAGCATTAAGATCTGCCGTTAGAATAATGAAAGAGGCTGAAGCACATTCTGTAAAGCTAGAAGGAGGTAAGGAAGTTATAGAATCAGTTGAAAGAATTCTTTCTGCTGGTATCCCTGTAATGGGACATTTAGGGCTAACACCACAATCAATTTATAAATTTGGAACTTATACTGTTAGAGCCAGGGAAGAAGAAGAAGCAAAATTATTAATTGAAGATGCCCTTTTATTACAAGACGCAGGTTGCTTTGCGCTGATTTTAGAAAAGGTTCCTGCAAAATTAGCTACTACTGTAGCTGAAAAGTTAGATATTCCAGTTATTGGGATTGGTGCAGGAGGAGGAGTTGATGGTCAAGTATTAGTACTTCACGATATGTTGGGAATTACACAGGAATTTTCACCAAGATTTTTAAGAAGATATCATAACCTGCATCAAGAGATTTTAAATGCTTGCAGTAACTTTAAAAAAGATGTAAAGTCTCAGGATTTCCCTAATAAAAAAGAACAGTATTAAATTGAACTTTACTGTTTTATATGAAGACAATCACCTTATTGCAGTTAAAAAGCTGACTGGTGAAATCGTGCAATCTGATAAAACAGGTGATGTTACTTTGGCTGACAATGTCAAGTCTTACATTAAAAAAAAATACAATAAGCCTGGAGATGTCTTTTTAGGAATTATTCATCGTTTAGATAGACCAGTGGGAGGAGTAATAATTTTCGCAAGAACCTCTAAATCTCTTTCAAGAATGAATGCTCTTTTTAGAGAAAAAAAAATTAAAAAACAGTATTGGGCAATTGTTGAAGAAAAGCCACCGCTTGAGGGTGGTGAATTGGTAAATTGGCTTAAGAAAAACCAAGAAAAAAATAAGTCTAGGGCTTACGAAATGGAAGTTAAAGAAAGTAAAAAAGCCATTTTAACATATCAGCTCATAGGAAGAAGCAAAAATTATTTTTATCTAAAAATAGATCCTATGACAGGTCGTCATCACCAAATTAGGGTTCAACTTTCTTTTATGGGTTGTCGAATTAAAGGAGATGTGAAGTATGGAGCTAAGAGAACAAATAAAGATGGTGGAATTCATTTATTCGCAAGGTCAATTTCTTTTATTCATCCTATTAAGAAAGAAGAACTAACTATTACAGCTAACCCCCCAGTAGACCCTCTATGGAATGAGTTTTTAAATTTAAGTAGTTAGATTTACTTTCCAGCTATAAAACTTATCTCAATATTAGCGTCTTTTGGCAATCTTGAAACTTCTACAGTTTCTCTTGATGGATAAGGTTCTTCAAAGAATCGAGAATAAATTTCATTTACTTCATTAAAGTCATCCATATTTTTTAAAAAAATACTACACTTTAAAATATTTTCTCTTTTTAACTTAGATGCTAATAGTAAGGCATCTATATTTTCAAAAATTTGGTTCAGTTCGCTTTCTAGAGAATTAGAGCTTAAGATTCCAGTTTTGGGATTGATACCAATTTGTCCACTGGCTATTATTAGGCCATTATAGTTTACAGCTTGACTGTAAGGGCCTACAGGAACTGGAGCATTGGGAATATTAATTTTTGATTTCATATTTTAAATTAAGGAATATTGTTATCATACCAAGTTTTTCTTCTTTGTAACTTAAGATCTTGTAATATAGATGATTTAACACTTATATTTAGGTTATAGCTTCTCATAAAGCCAAGGGGAATCCAGTTAAAGCTCATTTGCCAGCAGTGTAAGTCTCTTACAATATTAATAGATGTAAAACTGAATTCTTTATTCATGAAATCATAATTAGTCATGTAGGAAACTTTCCAATTTTTAGTAATACTAAAATCTCCTCTTAGACCAATACTTTGAGTAATATATGATGTATCTAAGCTGGAATTAATTGTTCTTCTGTAGTCAATTTTATAATCTAACCCTAATGTCCAAGGGATGTTAAAGTCTATATACATTTCCGTATTAGAATTAATTATTTCTAGTTCTTCTTTAGATCCTTTTTCACTTTCATATTTTTCTTTATTATTTTTTGAGGATTTTAAACTGGTACCCACTGCTAAATTGGCAGACGTTATTGTTCCTAATTTTTTATTAGCAGAAAATTGATAATTATTTATTCTCCTACCATTTAAGTACTGATAGGGATCTAATCTTCCAGCAAATCTGAAATTTACTTTTTTCCATAAAGTTGTTCGACCAATTAATTGGATATTGTCTAGTTGAAAAGAATCTTTGATTAAATCATACCCAGATGTAATACTTAAATTATCTAATATTTTAGATTTAATATAAGGTTTATTTCCAGTAGTATCTTCAAAGTTTTTTCTTTTCAATTCTAAAGAATTAATTAAACTAAACCCAAGTCTCCCTGATTCAGAAGAGTTTACTGTCCCATAAATATTACTAGAATATGGAGAATAAGTTTGAGTGTTACCTAAAGAATCAGATTGATATTCATTCCAAGGATGGGTGTTAGGCCTGTAAGTAAAATTAATATTTGGGGTTATGGTATGTCTAATCTTGGAGTCATTTTTTCCTCTCAAAAATTTAGCAAATTTATAAAATCCATAAATTTTTGTGGTTGCAGAAGCGCTAATATTCTGAGAATAAATTTGAGAAAAACCTTTAACAGTGTCATTTACTACTTCATTATTTAAATTACTCCAATCTTTATTAATTTGATCTAAGTACCATAAAGAAGATAGTCTGTATGCAGGATTAATAGTTACATTTTTACCAAATAATTTTATAGAGCTAGAGGCATTTATATTATGTCTCATCCCATTTTTAGCATTTGAAAATAAATCTACAGGATTGACATCAAATAAATTTGCAGAATTTAAACTTATTTGATTTTTAGTATTCATTTGGTAATTAATATTGGTTTGGTCTATAATTTCATGAATGAAATTTTTATTAATACTATTTTTTCTTAACATTTTAAATGGATAAAACCTATTAACATTATAAGCAATTTCTGGTAGTGTGAATATCATTTGACCCGTATTTCCATTCTGGGTATGTCTGAGGCTGGTATTAATATTAGAACTGATTGCTCCTTTAAATCTTTTACTCCAAGCTATATTGGAATTAAAAGTATTGGTTAAATAATTTTGAGCTGAAATATTATTATAATCATTTCTGAAGTTTGTGGTGGTTCCAGCATTTATAAGAGCTTTAAAAGTACTTCCTGGGTTAAATTTTGCATCATTTTGGTGATTCCATCTTACAAAAAATTCTTTGGATTTATCATAGTCTGGAAATTCTTTTTCTCCTCTTATAACATTCCTATACGAAAATTGGAACTGTCCATTATACTTGTATCTAATTTTATATTTAGTCGTATTACCTAAGCCCCAAGAACCACGACTGTAAATATCTCCTGTAAATGATGTACTAACTTTTCCACTCTTAAATTGATGATAATAACCACCTCCTAATAGATAAAACCCTAAACCCTGAGATTCACCATAAGTAGGAATGATTAATCCATTAGAACTTTTATTTTTCTTATTGGGTAGAAATGCAAATGGAAGCCCGAGTGGAGTTGGGATTTCTGCTATGTATAAATTCACTGGTCCTGATACAATCTTGTCATCGGGTTTAATAATAGCTTTTCTTAATTTAAAATAAAAATGAGGGTGATCAAGGTCGCAAGTAGTATAAAGTGCATTTTTAATATGAATGTCTCCATTATTTTGTCTTTTTACTTTTTGACCGTGAATATAACTTTCTCCCTCCTGTAGCTTCACTTCATAAGTGATTCCTTTCTTAGTCTTGAAATTATATTTCAAGGAATCTGAAGTTGTTGAAGTGGAACCATCGGAAAGAATGGGCTTGCCTATTTTTTGATTATTACTATCTAAGCAGTATTTGGCATAAACTGTTTTACTTTCAAAATCAAATTTTATAAAGCATGCGTCAAGAATTATTTCTCCATAGTCAATATGACCATCATTATAAAGATAAGTTTGTTTATTAACCATATCTAAAATAATAGAGTCTTTAGCCGTCCAATTTAAAACGGCTTCTAATTGGCTTGATTTTTGAACAGTATCTTCTTGAGATATAATATTGGTGCTGTTTATCAACACTAAAGAGAGTATAAATAGAGCAAAAAATTCTTTTTTAAACACCTTCAGCACCTTAAATTTGATAAAACTATCAATCATAATCAATTGATTAACTTAAAAGAAAAAGTTATAATTCAAACGAATAAATTACAATTAAATTATGCAAATATAATGGTACTTATTTTAAGAAATATTTTCTTACTGTTTCTTTTATCAATTTGTTTTATAACTGGATATTCTCAAACTGGCTTAGGAATAAACACAGTTGTTATTGATCCTGGNCATGGAGGNAANGATCCTGGAGCAATCAGTCCAAACAATAATTATGAAAAAACAGTTGTTTTAAAAGTAAGTCTTTTGCTTGGGGAGATGATTCAGAAAAATTTTCCAGAAGTAAAGGTGATATATACTAGAAATGATGATCGTTTTATTGGCTTAGCTAAGAGAGCTAAAATAGCCAACGATATAGGAGCTGATTTATTTATCTCTATTCATGCTAATGCTATTGAAATACCATCTGCAAATGGCTTTGAAACCTGGGTTTTGGGNTTGCATAAATCACAGGCAGCTTTAGAGGTAGCAAAATTCGAAAATTCGGCAATTCTAATGGAAGAAAATAATGAACAAACCTATTCAGAATTTGACCCTAATGATCCTGATGCTTACATCGCTTTATCNATGAGGCAAAATGCTTTTTTAGATCAAAGTTTAATTTTAGCAAATGCCATTCAGAAAGATTCTAAATTAAAACTTGGTCTTAGAAATAGAGGAGTGAAGCAAGCCGGTTTTATGGTTTTATACCGAGCTACTATGCCCGCTGTCTTGGTTGAATTAGGATTTCTTTCTAATCCAAGAGATGAAAAACTTTTGATTTCTAAAAGCGGACAAATAAAATTAGCTAATCACCTTTTTGAAGGGTTTAAAAACTATAAAAATAAATATGATAATGTAGATGAATCTTTAACAAAAATTACAGAGGAAAGTATTAATAATAAGTCTTTAGATTTAATAGATACTGGTAAAATATTTAAAGTTCAATTAGCCACATCAAGTGTTAAAATACCAATACTTCCTGAAAACTTTAATGGATTAAAGGACGTAGAAGTGTATATTAGTGGAAAATTTTATAAATATACTTATGGCTTAAGTCCTAATATTAATATTATCAATGAAAAATTAGCAATAGCAAAAAAAGCGGGTTACGAATCTTCTTTTGTTATTTCATTTCAAGATGGCAAAAGATTAGATTGGGTAAAGCAGTAAAATATTTTTAGATGAAACTTAAAAAAGAAATTTTAATTGGAATTATAGGGATAGTCGGTATATCTATTTTAGTTGTAGGATCNTATTTTTTAAAAGGACAAGAACTATGGAAGTCAAGATTTGTTTATTACAGTAAATTCAACAATACTGAAGGATTAACTACTGGAAGACCTGTTAATTTAAATGGGTTACAAGTAGGGATTATAACTAATGTTAAATTTGACTCTAAGAATTTTAATAACATTGTTGTAGAGTTTGAATTAACTAACCCTAATATTAAGAAACTTAAAAAAGGGTCTAAAGTCCTTCTTAATTCAGACCTTCTTTCAGGAGCTTATCTGGANATTGCNTGGGGGGACTCAACAGATTACCACAATTCAAGAGATACCATACCATCTTTGGTTTCCTTAGCTCTAGAAGATCANATTAATGAAAGATTAATTCCATTAGAGAAAAAAACAAATGAATTAATTAGCACTGCTGATTCAGCTATCAAAACCATAGAAGCTATTTTTAGTAGAAATACAGATAATCTTGATGAATCTTTTGATGGNATAAAGAATTCAATCAAAAATTTAGAAAGGGTATCTTTGGAAATTAGTAGTCTAATTAGAACAGAAAAGCAAAATATCAGTCAAATTATTTCTAATGTTAATTTGATANCCGATAATCTAAAAGAAAATAATAATAAGATTAATCAAATTTTAGAAAATGCTGCTGATATTTCTGACACATTAATTGCTTCAGACATAAATGCCACCATTGAAAATGCGAAGGAATCTCTTCAACAATTTAATTTAATTTTATACGATATTCAAAATGGAGATGGAACTTTAACCCATTTAATTAAAGACTCTACAATGTATTTATCTGTAAATAAAATGATAGATGAAGCAAGTAGATTAATTGAAAATATTAAAACTGAACCTAAGCGATATGTACAGTTTAGTATTTTTGGTGGCAAGGATAAAAGTATTTTAGATTCTAGAGATGAAAAACTGCTAAAGAAGTTTGCAGTAGACTCTCTTTAATCACTAGTTAATTTTATTTTAAATCAATGTTAGGTCAATTAATATTTGTTGTTGTCTTAATTGCAGGATTTGGTTTTTTTAGTTTTAATATTTCTAAAATTAGAAAAAACATCATGTTGGGAAAGCCCCTTGATAGATCTGACCAAAAGTTGAAAAGAATAAAGACCACNTTATTAATAGCACTAGGTCAAAAGAAAATGTTTCAACGTGTGCTACCTGCTCTTTTTCACTTATTTATTTATGTAGCTTTTTTATTTACATCAACTGAACTAATTGAAATAATTATTGATGGGGTTACAGGAAGTCATAGATTTTTTTGGCCAATATTAGGAAGTGTTTATGTACTGTTAATAAATATGATAGAAATTTTATCTGTTTTAGCATTCGTAGCAACATTGGTTTTTTTAGCTAGAAGAAATTTACTAACTCTTCCTAGATTTCAAATGTCAGAAATGAATGGTTGGCCTAAAATAGATGGAAACATTATACTTTACCTAGAAATAATTCTTTTGATATGTGTATTTACTATGAATGGGGCAGATGAAGCTCTTTTTTTACAGGGTAAATCGAATGTTGCTGGATCTGGATCATTTGGATTTATAGTGTCATCATTTACAGCACCATATTTTTTCAATCAGTTTAATGTTGATACCNTAATTATTTTGGAAAGGTTGGGTTGGTGGGGACATATATTGGTTGTTTTTTCTTTTTTAAACTATTTACCCTACTCAAAACACTTTCATATACTGATGGCATTCCCAAATACTTACTACAGTAATTTAAATAACAATGGTGCTTTTAGTAATCTTTCTTCGGTAAAAGAAGAAGTCACTAAAATGTTTGATCCCAATTTTGATCCATACGCAACACCACCTGCTGGTGAAGAAATAGTTCCTGACAGGTTTGGAGCAAAGGATGTTGAAGATCTTACATGGAAAAATTTAATGGATGCTTATACTTGTACTGAATGTGGTAGGTGTACTTCTGCTTGCCCTGCAAATCTTACTGGAAAAAAACTAAGCCCAAGAAAAATCATAATGGATACAAGAGACAGGCTAGAGGAAGTTGGTAGAAATAAAAGAATTCATGGAAGTGATTATACAGATAATAAATCTTTATTAGGTGACTATATTTCTGAGGAAGAAGTTTGGGCTTGTACTTCTTGTAATGCATGTGTTCAAGAGTGCCCGGTTAATATTGATCCACTTTCTGTAATCATTGATCTAAGAAGATATTTGGTAATGGAAGAAGCTAAAATGCCCTCTGAATTAACCAGTATGTTAACCAATATTGAAAATAATGGAGCTCCATGGCAGTTTTCACAAGCTGACAGGTATAAGTGGGTTGAAGAATAATAGTTATGAGCAAATTAAAAGTTCCTACCGTTGCAGAAATGATTGCTAATAATGAACGTCCAGATATACTATTTTGGGTAGGTTGTTCTGGAAGTTTTGATGATAGAGCAAAGAAAATAACAAAAGCTATTGTTAAAATTTTAAGTTATTGTAACATAAAATTTGCAGTTTTAGGGCCAGAAGAATCTTGTACTGGAGATCCTGCTAAAAGAGCTGGAAATGAATTTGCTTTTATGATGCAGGCCATTCAAAATATTGAACTTTTAAAAGGTTATGAGATTCAAAAAATTGTTACAGGTTGTCCTCATTGTTTTAATACTTTAAAAAATGAGTATCCAGAACTAGGCGCAGATTTTGAAGTAGTTCATCATACACAATTAATTAATCAATTAATAAGAGAAGGTAGATTACTTTTAAAAGGTGGTGGAAATTTTGATGGGAAAAAAATCACTTTTCATGACCCATGTTATTTAGGTAGAGCTAATGATGTATATGAAGCACCAAGAGAAGTTTTACAAAAATTGGATGCAGAACTTACAGAAATGAAAAGATCTAAAGCCAATGGACTTTGTTGTGGTGCTGGAGGAGCTCAAATGTTTAAAGATGCTGAGAAAGGAAACAAAGAAATCAATGTTGAACGAACTGAAGATGCTTTAGAAATAAGCCCTGACTATATTGCAACAGGATGTCCTTTTTGTAATACTATGATGTCCGATGGAGTAAAACATTTTGAAAAAGAAGAAAGCATTAAAGTTTTAGATATTGCTGAACTAATCGCAAATGCAGCTGAGTTATGATTTTTAAATCTTTACATCCTCATTCTAAAATTTGGATTTACATATCTTCTATCCCAATTAATAATTCTTATAAAGAGGAGATATCATTATTGTTTAAAAAGTTTAATGATGAATGGAAATCTCATGGAGAAAAAATAAGCGGATCTCTTAAGTTTATAGGAAATAATATAGTAGTAATTGGAGCCAATTATCTTGGAGGAGATATGTGCGGAAGATCAGTTGATGCACAAGTTAGATTTGTAAGTCAAATTGATCAAGAATTAGGGTTAGATTTATTAAATAGAAATAATTTAGCATTTTCAATTTTAGATAAAATTAACATATTCAGCTTTAGTGAAATTGAGAATTTAATCAAGGAAGATAAGATAAATAGAAGAACTAGATTTTACAATAACTATTGTTCAAAAAATTCAGATTCCCTTCAATTACCTTTTGGAGACTCTCCATTAGGTTCTAGATATTTTTCTTGATAAGTTTTTTTTGGAAAAACTTTAAAGTTTTCTAAATATAAATTTTCTTTTTCATTGTTAAGGGGTTCAGTTTTTCCATTTGGTTTCTTATTGAATTTTATTTTTTCAATATTATTATTTTCAATAAATATTCGCATTGATTCACATGATATGATGTTTATTTCATTTATCAAAGAATCGCTTTCATCCAATGTATAATATATTGCTTGTCCGTTATCATTCACATCAAGAATTTTTAATTCATTTTTTTCAAAAAAGCCATTAATATCATTCCCTTTTATTTGATCAAAATGAACACTATCTTTTTTGGTAATAATCAAGGAATTATCAGTTACATTCATATTATATATTTCACCTTCGAATATTTTAAATTCTAATTTTTCACCACTAATTTGATTTTCATCCATCCATATTACTGGTTTGTCAATACACTTTAGTAAAGAATCAGTTTTATTATAAAATATTGAATCACAGTCACCTTGAATTAAATTACCATCAATTACAGCATTGTTGTAACAGATGAAAATTCTTTTGATACTGTCTAAAAAACTAATGAATTTATCCGCATATATATTAATGGTATCAGATTTATTAATTTGTGAAAATGAGGCATTTTTCCATACGTACATAGAATCTATTTTTTCGTTATAAATCCCATAATTTCCCTTTATAAATATGTTGTTACTATCATCTTCAATTTTAACATTTCCTTCAGCATATGATAAGCCAGAAGTTTCATTATAAAATATACTATCAGCATATAATAATTGATTTTGACTTTTTATGATGACATTTTTTTTAAATGATGCCTTATTGTTCTTACTATCAAACCAACCTTGATTACAAAATATAGAACTTTTGTTTGTTTGAATTTCAGCATTACCAATAATATCTGATTTTTGAGTATTGGTATGATAAACTAAACTGTCACTTATAATTTTATAATCTTTATGATCTAGCTGAACATTATCTCTAAAAAAAACTTTTTGAAGTTGAGTGTTGAAAATACCTTTTTGACTTTTAATTTCATATCCTTTTTCAATATCTTTTACAATAGCTCCGTTCGTATAATAGGCAATTTTTAACTTTTGATCGTAAATCAGAGTATTCGTGGTCAGATTTATTCTATTAGATTTCACTAATACATTTCCATATATATAAGCTTTTTCATCATTTCCAAAATAATGAATACTATCTCCATAAATATGTAAGCTGTCATTTTCGTTGATTTTTACATTATCATAAGCTACGAATGAATTATTAACTCTTTCATAAATAGCACTATCGCAAAACATTATAGTGTTACTATGATTGAATTTTACTTTATTCCAGAGAATAAGGAATCTTTTATCATTAACTGTTATTCCTTTACTTTCCTTTGAAGAAAAATTTATTTTTTTCAATTGACAAAAACCGAAAAAGGGGGTGATTATAAAAGATACTATTATTAATAAAATAGATTTCATTCTATTAGAAACGATAATTTATACTTTTAAGTACGTGATTATCTAATAATAGTTTCTGATCGATTAGGCCCTACAGAAACGATACTAATTGGAATATCGAGTTCTTGCTCTAAAAATTTAATATAATGAGATAGTTCATTAGGAAAGCTGTCTTCGTCTTTACACTTAGTTATATCGGTATTCCATCCTTTTATTTTTTTAAGAACTGGTTGGGTGTTATCAGACAATTCAAACGGGAAAAAATCTATTTTTTCACCATCTTGTAAATAGTGAGTACATACAAATATATCCTCAAATGAGTCAAGCACATCAGCTTTCATCATAGAAAGTTCCGTAACACCATTAATCATAATGGCATATTTTAATGCAGGTAAGTCAATCCATCCACATCTTCTTTCTCTTCCAGTAGTTGCACCAAATTCGTGACCAATTTGTCTCATTTTTTCTCCTACTTCATCTTTTAGTTCAGAGGGGAAAGGACCACTCCCTACTCGTGTACAATAAGCTTTGAAAATACCTACTATTTTTTGAATTTTATTTGGAGCTATCCCTAATCCAGTACAAGTTCCTGCGGTAATGGTATTACTTGAGGTTACAAATGGATAGGTTCCAAAGTCTATATCAAGAAGAGTTCCCTGAGCACCTTCAGCAAGAATTTTTTTGCCATTTTTGGCTGCATTATTTAAATAGTGTTCACTATCAATATGTTGAAAGTTTTGAAGATATTGGATGCTTTCAATAAATTCNGATTCCAACGATTCTAGGTCATTAATAAGATTTGTATCTTTTAAAAGTGCAAAATGCTTTTCTTTTAATCNATTATATTTCTCTTTGAAATCTTGATTATTTATATCNCCAACTCTTATCCCATTTCGACCAGTTTTATCCATGTATGTCGGACCAATTCCTTTAAGTGTGGACCCAATTTTATGTTTTCCTTTAGCGATTTCTGAAGCTTTATCTAAAAGCTTATGAGTTGGAAGAATTAGATGTGCCTTTTTTGAAATTAAAAGCTTGTCTTTCACATTGACATTTAATTTTTCTAACTGAGCTATTTCATTTTTTAAAATTACAGGATCTATTACAACACCATTGCCAATAANATTAATTACATTATCTCTAAAAATTCCAGACGGAATGGTATGAAGCACATGTTTTATTCCTTCAAACTCTAGTGTATGACCAGCATTTGGCCCACCTTGAAATCTGGCTATTATATCATATTCNGGGGTTAGTACGTCAACAATTTTTCCTTTACCTTCATCTCCCCACTGAAGACCTAATAATACATCAACTCCCATATTAGTTTTTATTCAAAAAATCCTCTAAATTTTCTATGTTACTTTGAACCTTAAAAATAGTATTTAATTTGGTAGTAATGAGCAGTTTTTCAATTAATGAATTGGCATTGCAAAGAATAGTATCTCCAGCTAAATTTCTGGAACTAGTCAAAACTTTTAAAATATTATTAAATCCTGAACTATTAATGTATTCTAAATCATTTAGATTAATGATAACCTTAGAATAAGTATTTGAAACATTAGAGATAATTTGATCACTCATGTTTTTTCCATCATCTTCATTGATAAGCTTTCCAATAAGATCTACCCAAATATGATTGGATTTTTTTTCAATTTTAATTTCAAACATTTAGGAGTTCTTTTTTCCGTAAAAATATAGTTTATGGTCACTTATACTCACATTGTAAATTTCTTCAATTGTTTTTCTTATGTTTTGAATTCTTGGATCACAAAACTCTATAACTTCTCCATCATTTAAAATAAGATGATCGTGTTGCTTAAATTCAAAAGACTTTTCAAAATGTGAACTATTTTGTCCAAACTGATGTTTTTTGATTAATTCACAATCCATTAAAAGTTCTATGGTGTTATATAGTGTAGCTCTACTAACACGATAGTTTTTGTTTTTCATGTTTTTATAAAGCTCTTCAATATCAAAGTGACCCTTTATACCATAAATTTCTGCAAGTATGGCAAACCTTTCTGGTGTTTTCCTATGACCTTTTTCATTGAGGTATTCGGAGAATACTAATCTAACTCTTTCTTGTATATCGGATATGTTTTCCAAAGGTTAAATTTTATTAATAACAAAAATAGGATATTAGTTGAATATTATTCTATTCTAACAACTTTTTCAATTCCATTAATATTTCTTAGTTTTTTAATTAATTTTTCTAGGTGACTTTTATCATATACATACAACATTATTTCTCCTTCAAAAACACCATCATTGGTGTCAAAATTTAAAGATTTCATATTTATCTCTTCTTCTTCAGAAATAATAGTAGTAAGCTCTTTAACAACACCAACAATATCAATTCCAGTAAATTCTAAACCAGTAATAAAAGCATTTCCTTTTTTACTTTTCCACTTTGCAGAAAGAATTCTATAAGCATAATTTGATCTTAATTGTTTGGCATTCGGACAATTGTTTCTATGAATTTTTATACCGTCGTTTATTGTGATAAATCCAAACACAGCATCTCCAGGTAGGGGATTACAACATGGAGCTAACTTATAATCTAAATTGGGATCGGAACCTTCTCCAATTAAAATATCTTCATCTCCTTTTTTAACTTTTTTAATTAAATTTTCAAAGGAGTTTTTGATACTTTTTGTGATAGAAGAACTTAAGTAAAATTCTCCTCCTTTTAATCCAATTTCTTTAATTTTTCCTAGGTTTACATTTCCATTTGCTATTTGATAATAAAATTCTAAATGTTCGTTAAAACTGAAATGTTTTAAAAGAATTTTAATATTATTTTCAGAAAAATTTATTTTTAGGTTATTTAATTTTCTTTTGAGTATTTCTTTACCATTTGCAGCTATCTCTTTGTGTTCTTCTTTTAGACATTGCTTTATTTTATATTTTGCTTTTGAAGTAATTACAAATTCTAGCCATGATTCTTTTGGAATTTGTTTTTCAGAAGTAAGAATTTCTATTTGATCACCACTCCTTAATGTTTGACTTAAGGGCACTAGTTTACTATTGACCTTAGCTCCTATACACTTAGCTCCAACATCTGAATGAACAGAAAATGCAAAATCTAATGCAGTAGCCTTTGTAGGCAAATTAAATAAATCCCCTTTTGGGGTGAAAACATAAATTTCATCACTGTAAAGATTGTTTTTAAAATCATCAAGAAATTCAGTAGTATTTCTACTTTTATTTTCCATGATTTCTCTTACATCTGAAATCCATTTATCTAATCTAGTATCATTTTCAAATTTTTCTTTGTATTTCCAGTGTGCTGCTAGTCCTTTTTCAGCAACATGGTCCATTCTATTAGTTCTAATTTGTACTTCCACCCACTTTCCTGTTGGACTCATTACTGTAGTGTGTAAAGATTCATAGCCATTTTGTTTTGGATAAGAAATCCAATCTCTTAATCTTTCAGGATTAGGGATGTAGAAATCAGTAACAATACTGTATACCTTCCAACAATCTGCTTTTTCATCCTTGGAATCAAGAATAATTCTAACTGCAAAAACATCAAATATTTCCTCAAAGTCAACACCTTTTTCTTGAGTTTTACGATATATGGATGGAATACCTTTAGTTCGTGCTTTTAGTTGGTATTTGAAACCCTGTGAATCTAATTCTTTTTTAATGGGGTTAGCAAATTTTTGTATAAATCTTTCTCTTACATCTTTAGTTTTTTGAAGTTTATTAGTGATAGCTTTATATTCATTAGGATAAGTGAATTTAAAAGCTAAATCTTCCAATTCTGTTTTAATAGAAAAAAAACCTAATCTGTGAGCTAAAGGAGCATATAAATAAGATGTTTCAGATGCTATTTTAAGTTTTTTACTTTCTTTCATAGAATCCAGAGTTCTCATATTATGGAGCCTGTCAGCAAGTTTTATTAAAATAACTCTTACATCGTCTGGAATTGTTAAAAACATTTTTTTAAAATTCTCAGCTTGAGAAGAACTTGTAAAATCAAATTCACCTGAAATTTTGGTTAAACCATCAATAATTGATTTTACTTTTTGACCAAAAATTTTATCAATATCATTAAGAGTTATAGGAGTATCTTCTACCGTGTCATGTAATAGAGCACAAACTATAGAAATAGTTCCTAAGCCTATTTCATCTCCGCATATTCTAGCAACGGCAAGAGGATGAAATATGTAAGGTTCTCCCGATTTTCTTCTAACGTCCCTATGCGCATTTACCGCTAGATTAAAAGCTTTTCTAATTATTTTAGTCTCCTCTTTAGATCGTCTAGATTTTATGGAACGCAGAACTCCTCGGTAAGCATTTAAAATCATTTTATTTTCTAAAGCCTCATCCACTTAAGAATTATTTAGTTGGTAATACTTCCGAAATTAGCTCTCCAAAACCCACTTTATAATTTTTATTTGAAGCAGCACCTCTAAATATTACTGTATCTCCATCATTTATGAATTTTCTCTCGCTTCCGTCTGGCATGCATACAGGCTTAGTTCCTCTCCAGCTGATTTCTAACATAGAGCCAAATGAATCTTTTTCAGGCCCAGAAATAGTTCCTGACGCCAATAGGTCTCCACAATTAATATTACATCCATTAATTGAGTGATGAGCCAATTGCTGATTCATATTCCAGTACATATGCTTATAATTACTATTACAAACAGTTTTTTCTTCTCCGTTTGGAAGTTTAATGGAAACAGAAAGATTTATGTCTATATGTTTATCACTTTTATACTCTAGATAAGGTAATACTTTAGGGTCTTGAGTTGGACCAACAGTTCTAAAGGGTTCGAGAGCGTCAAGAGTAACAATCCAACAAGACATAGAGCTAGCAAAATTTTTTGCTAAAAATGGCCCTAAAGGAACATATTCCCATTTTTGAATGTCTCTCGCAGACCAATCATTAAATAAACACATTCCAAAAATATAGTTATCAGCTTCTTCTGTTGTGATGTGTTCTCCTAATGATTTGCCATCAAAAGTGATGAATCCCATTTCTAATTCAAAATCTAATAGTTTTGTTGGGCCAAAAATTGGATTTTCTTCATCATTTAATTTCTGTTGACCTTTTGGTCTGTATATTGGATCGCCAGAAGCAATTATGGAAGAAGATCTTCCATGATAAGCAACAGGGATATGTTTCCAGTTAGGGAGTAAAGCATTATCTGGATCTCTAAACATGCTTCCCACATTAAAAGCATGCTGTTCACTTGAATAAAAATCTGTATAATCTCCAATTTGTATTGGTAAATGCATATTGGAATCAGATTGATTATCGAAAACTAACTTAATATGTTCTTCATTTTTTGATAAATCATTATTACTACTAACTAGTAATTCAGAAATTCTATCTCTTAAAGCTCTAATTTCTATTTTACCATGACCCATCATTCTATTCAGAAATTGATTTGAAAAACAATACTCACAAAAACTTAAAGAATCTAAATATCCGAGGTCAAATAATACAGCTAAATCAAGAATTTTAGTACCTATTGCTACTCCCACTCTTTTTGACTTTGATAAGGTTGAATAAATTCCAAATGGTAAATTTTGTATAGGGAAGTCACTATCAGGACTTATTTCAATCCAAGATTTAAGAGTAGGATTATTAGCTTTAATACTTTCTTTTACCATGTAAAAAGTGGTTTTGCAGACATTAATTCGTTAACTTGATTTTTAATAGATAATAATTTAGATTCATTTTGAAAATTAATGATACTTGAATCTATCAAGTTAGCAATAATTTTAATTTCTTCTGTATTTACTCCTCTTGTAGTTATTGCGGCCGTTCCAATTCTTATTCCACTTGTTATAAATGGGGACTGAGTATCAAAAGGGACCATATTTTTATTTACAGTAATATCAGCAATTCCTAAAGAATTTTCTGCATCTTTTCCGTTAACATTCTTGTTTCTTAAATCAATTAAAAGACAATGATTATCAGTTCCATTTGATATAATTTGATAGCCTTTATTTACTAGTTCTTCTGCCATTAATTGAGCATTCTTAACCACATTTTTAATGTAGCTTTTATACTCTGGTTGTTGAGCTTCCCTAAAAGCAACTGCTTTAGCAGCAATTATATGTTCTAAAGGACCGCCCTGAGTTCCTGGAAACACAGCAGAATCAATTAAAGATGATAGTTTTTTAAGCTTTCCAGACTTAAATTTTAAACCCCAAGGGTTTTCAGTATCTTCTCCAATCATAATAACTCCACCTCTTGGACCTCTTAAAGTTTTATGGGTTGTAGAAGTAACTACATGACAATGAGGAATGGGATTGTTTAAAATTTTACCAGCGATTAGCCCAGATGGATGGGAAACATCAGCTAAAAGTAGTGCTCCAATTTCATCAGCAATTGACCTAAGGGCTTTATAATCCCAATCTCTTGAATAGGCTGAAGCACCACAAATAATCATTTTAGGGTTTACTTTATTTGCTTGGTCTTTTACTTTATTGTAATCAATTATGCCAGTTGCTTTTTCAACTCCATAAAAATGAGCATCGTAAAGCTTTCCTGAAAAATTTACTGGAGATCCGTGGGTTAGATGTCCTCCATGAGATAAGTCAAAACCAAGAATACTATCGCCAGGTTTTAAACAAGCTAAAAAAACAGCTGCATTGGCTTGAGAACCAGAATGAGGCTGTACATTGGCCCATGAAGCTCCAAATAATTCTTTTAATCTGTCTATCGCAACTTGTTCTACTTCATCGACAACTTCACATCCACCGTAATATCTTTTATTAGGAAGACCTTCTGCATATTTGTTGGTTAATATAGATCCACTAGCCTTCATGACGCCTTCACTTGCATAATTTTCAGAAGCTATGAGTTCAATGCCTTCTGTTTGTCTTATTAACTCTTTTTGAATAAGAGATTCAATTTGTGGGTCTTTGTACATTATCATATAATTTATGACAAATTTAGAATTATGATGAAATTTTCAATTTGTTGTTAGCATAAAATATTAACAAAAAAGAAATTGGATACAAAGAAGATTGAACAAAATGACTTAATTCCAACGAAACATAATAGAAGTTCATTTGATTTTCTAAGCTAAATAGCTTTCCAAAAGCAAATATGACTAAGGAAATAAAGATGATCATTAATCCTCCATATGAAAATAATTTTAAAAATTGTTTATACTTTTTTGAGTCAAAAGATAAATATGAAAAAGCCAGACCAATTAGAAAGTAAAATAAGATAAATAGTAAAGATAAAATCCATTTTAAATTAATTATAGATTTTATCGACATAGATTTTAAAAAGTAAAGAATTTTTGAATCTGTATAATTAAAGACGTTTAAATTACTTTCTAAATATTCTATTTGTAAATTAATATTAATGAAACAATAGTCCCTTAAAAACTCTATGCAAATTCCAAAAAGAATTATTAAAACATATTTAACTTTTTTTTTCATTTACTTTCAAAGATGAAAATTTTAAAATCCATAGATACCACAGTCCAAGCATTGCTGAATAAGTAATCAATTGGAAAGTGATATTATGATTAAAATCTAATATGAATGGATTAACTGCGGAAATATATGTAAGAACTGAAATTCTAAGAATATTTAAAAAATGCAGACATAATACTCCCAAAGGAATAAACCATATTTTTTTACTCCACTCTCCCTTAAATGAAATTATAAAAATGGTAAAAAGACCAAAAATTTTTATNCCATTACAAGGTTCACCTATCCAAACTCCGTGGCTAAATTGATAATTTAAAATTTTGGTTACTACCATATCTCCATGAATTTCAATAGATGTCTTAATGTTAAATATGGAAAGGATAAAGTTTGATTGATAGCTTAATAATTTTGAAAACTCAGTGAGAGAGTCAAATTGTAGTCCTAAGATTTCATCAATTTTGTATAAATAATGATAAAAGAAAAACCAAAAAATAATTAACGGTATAAATAATATGAGAAATTTAAATTCTGGTTTTTTTATATCAAACAACTATTTATTTTTTTTTTGATAGAAATTTAAAGCCAAATAATATACTAAAAAAAGTGAAAATACTGATGCCACCATCTATTGGTATGCACGGAGGAGGCCAACAATTAGGTCCATTAGGAAGACCAGGTTGAGAAAAATAAAATTTGCTAATAAATAAAATTAGTATTAAAAAAAATATTTTCTTATTTAAAACCATGTCCAAAAATATGTTTTTTATTTATTTTATAATCTATTCAATAGAATAAATTAGATATTTGTTGTAAAATTTGTAAGGTAAGCAAATGGAAAAAAACAATTCAAAAAATATTATTTCACAAAATGATCTTATTTGGCTATTAAATTCTGTTTTAAAAAACTGGTATATTTTTTTGATTTTTGTTCCTTTTTTTATATTTCTTGGACTTCTTTTTAATCACAAACAAAAAATTTTTTTTAAAACTAAAATTGAAATATTATTAAAATCAAATGATGTTTATGATTATCAAGAAAACTTACAAAGTAGCTTAGGTTTTTATAATTATTACGGAGATATTTCAAATCAAAAAAGAATCATTGGATCCTACGATATGGTTCAAAAAGTTTTAAATAAATTAGATTTATCATGTTCTTATTATATTGTTGGAAGATTAAAAACAAAAGAGTTTTTTAATGAGTTACCATTTAAAGTTGATGCAAATGTCTATAACGAAAATTTATATGAAATACCTGTTAATTTTCAAATATTAGATAAAAAAAGATATCGTTTGAAATATGTTATAAATGATATTGATTATGAAAAAATCCACTATTTTGATTCTACCGAAACTACCAATCATTACTCAATTAAATCTAATTTAAATAAGTTTTTAGTTAATAATTCAATTCAAAATATTTCTCAAATAAATTACAAAATTATTTTTCATAACGATAATTATTGGATGAGTAATATAACTTCAAATTTGTCAATCGAGAATGTAGATTTCACATCATTATTAATAATAAGCTTGGTTGACGAAATCCCTCAAAGGTCAAAGATGATTTTAGATACTTTAGCAAATGAGTATATAAAATACACCTTAGAAAATCAATTCCGTATTAACGAGAATACTATGTCGTATATTAATATTCAGCTCAATAACGTTGTAAATGTTATTGATTCCATTCAATACGAATTACAAAGTTTAAGAGATGAAAAGGGAATTCTTAATGTAGACAAAGAATCAGAAAAATATTTCCAATCTTTAATGATTCATCAGTCAAATGAAAGAAAATTAAAATTAAAAGTTAAATCTTTAGAAAGTTTGATTAACTATTTAACAAAATTTAAAGATGAAAATATCTCTCCTCCTTCTTTATACATCATGGATGATGATGAATACCTTAAAAATTCTTTAAACGATTTTTATGAAACCCAAATAAGTAAATTAGATATGAATCATGGTTATAGAAAGGGTCATCAGAGTTTAGAAAATATAAATGAAAAAATTATTAATCAAAGAAAAGATCTTTTAATATATATACAGAATACAATTACTGCATTAAATTCAGAAATAAATATAGAAAAGGAAGAGATTTCTTACTATAAATCTCTAGTAAAAAAAATACCTATTTCTGAAAGAGACTTGGCCTCAATACAAAGGAAGTTAGAGGTAAACGAGAAATTATATGATTTTTTATTAGAGAAAAGAGCAAATACCTCAATAGCAAGGTCTGGAATAATTCCTCAAACAAAAGTTATTGAAAAGGCAAGAAACATAGGCGTTATTGGCTCTAGTAAAGATAAAAACATTATTGTATTTGCTGGAATTGGATTATTAATTTCATTTTTGATTTCAATTTTCTTAAAATTATTTTTTGAGAAAATAGAACATGTCAACGAACTTTCAGAATCTACCAAAATTCCGGTTCTGGGAGCTATTCCTTTAGTAAATAACCTAGATCAAATTCTAAATATAGAAATTAAATCCAAGGATTTTTTCATTGAGTCTTTGAGGTCTATTCGTACTTCGATGAATTTTTTACTTCACAATAATAACGGCAAGAATTTTAAATCATTTTTAATTTCTTCCATTCACCCAGGAGAGGGAAAAACATTTACCACCATTAGTTTGGCAAGAATTTTTGCAAGTTCTGGTAAAAAAGTTTTAATTGTTGATTTTGATATGCACAAGCCAAAGGTTCATAAAGAACTTATGATTAAAAATGCAAATGGTAATTCCACTAATTTATCATTAAAAACTAAATTTAATGAAACTTTTACAGAAATTGAAGATGGATTATTTGTAATACCAAGTGGACCTGTTCCTCCTAACCCCTCAGAACTAGTTCTCTCTAATAATGTAAGAGATCTTTTTGAATTTGCAAAAAATAATTTTGATTATTTGTTTATTGATACACCGCCGGTTGGTCTCATAACAGATGCTTTAGTCTTATCATCTTTAGTTGACCATTCAATTTTTGTAATGAATACTAAAATGGCAAGGAAAAAGAGTTTAAAGTTTTTAGAAGAGGTTATTGATAAATCAAAAATTAAAAGCTGTGGTTTAATTTTAAATGGTACAAAAAGAAATAAATTTAGGTATTATTATGGCAAGTATGGCTACGGCTACGGTTATGGCTATGGCTATGGCTATGGCTACGTTAATGGATATGGCTACGGCTATGGTTACGAATCTTCAGAAAACACTAAGCGCAATTAATTTTTTAGATGAGTGATAAAAATTCTTGGAGTGTCGAAATTTACCCTGTAAAAAGCCATTTAAAAATTGATTTTAAAACTTTATGGTCCTATAAAGATTTACTTGTCATGTTCGTTAAAAGAGATATTGTAACTGTTTATAAGCAAACAATTCTTGGCCCAATATGGTTTTTTATTCAGCCAATTATGACCTCATTTATTTTTATGTTTGTTTTTAGCGATATTGCAAAAATCTCAACAGATGGTATTCCAAATTTGCTTTTTTATTTAAATGGACTTATAATTTGGAATTTTTTTTCAGAAAGTTTCATAATGACTTCAGATACTTTTTTTTCGAATTCTAATATATTTAGTAAAGTTTATTTCCCAAGATTAATTTTACCTCTAAGTAAGTTAGTTTCTGGAATATTAAAGTTTTCTATTCAGTTTGCTTTATTTATTGCAGTTTGGCTATATTATTTATTTAAAAATGATGGATTATTAAATCCAAACTATTTAATTTTTATTACTCCATTTTTAATAATTTTAATTGGACTAATTGGTTTGGGTTTTGGATTAATTGTATCCTCAATTACCAGAAAATATCGAGATTTAAAATTTTTTATAAATTTTGCAGTTCAACTCACAATGTACTTAACTCCTGTCATTTACCCTGTAAGCCAGATAACAAGCAATAATTTAAAACTTTTGTTAAAGTTTAACCCTTTGTCCCATTTAATTGAAGCATTCAAATTTTCTTTTCTTGGAAAAGGTGCTTTTACATTTAATGGGTTAATGTATTCTTTTTTATTTACATTGACTGTCCTTTTTATTGGAATATTTTATTTTAATAAGGCCGAAAAAGATTTTATTGATACAATTTAAAAAATGAGTAACGAAATTGTCCTCAAGGTAGAAAATCTATCTAAGATTTATAAAATTGGTGAGATCGGTACTGGTACTCTTTCTCATGACATTAATAGATGGTGGGCAAAATTTAGAGGACATGAAGATCCCACATCAAAAATTAGCCAGATTAATCAAAGAAGTCAAGTTGCTAAATCCGATTATATTCACGCTATAAAAGACATTAATTTTGATGTGAAAAATGGTCAAGTTTTAGGTATAATTGGTAAAAATGGTGCCGGAAAATCAACTTTACTTAAAATTATATCTCGAATTACTTCACCAACAACTGGCTCTATAAAAGCAAAAGGTAGGTTATCATCTTTATTAGAAGTTGGTACTGGAATGCATCCTGAACTTACAGCAAGAGAAAATATTTACTTGAATGGTTCAATAATGGGTATGAAAAAAATAGAGATTAGCTCTAGGTTTGATGATATTATAGATTTTGCCGGTTGCAAAATGTTTGTCGATACTCCAATTAAAAGATTTTCATCTGGAATGAATGTTAGGTTAGGTTTTGCAGTAGCAGCTTTTTTAGAGCCTGAGATTTTAATTGTTGATGAAGTATTAGCTGTAGGTGATGTAGAATTTCAAAAGCAAGCAATTGGGAAAATGAAAGATGTTTCAAAAAATAGCGGAAGGACAGTACTGTTTGTTAGCCATAATATGGCAAGTGTCCAACATTTGTGTGATACATGTATGCTTTTGAAAAATGGACAATTAGATAGTCTTGGCAGTACAGATTTAATAATTGATAAGTATCTAAAAATTAATGCTAATCAGTTTTCTTTTGAACGAAAAAATAATTTTGATGAAATTTATGTTTCTAATTTAGAAATAGAGTCGCAAAAAGGTAATTCAATTATCTCAGGAGAAGATATTAAAATATTTATGTATTATAAATCAAATATTATAGATCCAGAAGCTAGTTATGAATTTATTATCGGAATTTGGAATGAGAATTTTGCTGAACAATTTATGTTAACTAATAATTATTTAAATGAATTAATTAAACTCAACAGTCCTACAGGATGTATAGTTTTTCATGTTAAAAAGTTGCCACTTAATATTGGTTCTTATACTCTCAATACCATGATTAAAAAAAACAACATGCGAATGGATTTCCAAGAAAATATTTATTCTTTTAAAATAGATAACAATAACTACTATAATTCAGGAATTTCTTATCCATTAAATTATAATGGAATTTATGTAGATTTTTCAGTTAATCTTAAACAATAAGATGAATTTGAAATCTAAAATAAGAAATAAGCTTTATTTAATTAAAACCAATTTTATAAACTTCATTGTTTTAAGAATTTTAAAAAAACCTTTTCTTAAATCAATTCCATTTTCAATTTTATTTTTAAATTTTATTTTCAAATTTATTTTCAGATTAAATGCTAATTCTAAATTTTTAGTTCACTTTACCTCCAAAATTCAAGGATCTGAAAATATAATATTACCTAATAAAAATTTCGATTCGATACTTAGGAGTTTTGCCTCTAGCGGTGGTTGTTATTATGCTATTTTCAGTGGTTCAACTTTGAAAATAGGTGAAAATACAATATGGTCAACAAACGTTTGTATTCAAACTGGAAACCATGATTTACTAAATAGAAATAAATTACACATAAACTCAGTTGAAATTGGAAATAATTGCTGGATTGGTTCTGGTGCTGTTATACTTGCAGGTGTTATTCTAGGTGATAATGTTACTGTAGGAGCAAACTCTACTGTAACTAAATCTTTTCCAAGTAATTGTGTTATAGGTGGATCTCCAGCCAGATTAATTAAATACATCAATGTTAATTAATTTATAGAAAATTTGTGCGGAATAGCTGGAATATTAAGGTTCAATAATAATAGTGTTGAACTCAACCATTTAAAAAGGATGACTGATGCAATCATTCACAGAGGGCCAGATAATGAAGGGCATTGGATTTCTAATTGTAAAAGAGTTGGCTTAGGTCATAGAAGACTTTCTATCATAGATTTAACATCAAACTCAAAACAACCAATGCATTATAAGAATAGGTTTTCTATAGTATTCAATGGTGAAATTTATAATTACAGAGAAATCAAGGCAAATTTAGTATCTAAAAAATATATTTTTTCTTCAGCTAGTGATACTGAAGTATTATTAGCACTGTATGCTAATAAGGGAAGAGTAATGATTCGTGATTTAGATGGTATGTTTGCTTTTGCAATTTGGGACTCTTTAAAAAATGAACTTTTTTGTGCAAGGGACAGATTTGGTGAAAAACCATTTTACTATTTCATTGATAAACATAAATTTGTATTCGCTTCAGAAATGAAAGCGTTATGGGCTCTTGGAATCCCTAAATCAATTAAAGAGGATAGTATTTACTCATTTATTAAGAATGATTTTAAAAAGACCGAAAACTCTCAAAATCAAACAAGTTTTCATAACATTAATAAACTCTGTCCTGCAAGTACTCTGACAATTGATTTTGAAAGAAAACTAAATATTTCTAAATATTGGTCTTTAGATTCTATCAAAATTAATAAGGAAATAACTTTAGAAGAGGCTACAGAAAAATATTTAGAAATTTTTCAAGAATCTGTCAAATATAGGTTACGGTCAGATGTTTCAGTTGGGTCGAGTTTATCCGGAGGGATTGATTCATCCAGCATTGTTATGATGATTGATAAGTTAAAACCTAAAGATCAAATTCAAAAGGTTTTTTCAGCAAGATTTGATAATTTTGAGAAAGATGAAGGATATTTTATACAAAAGTTATTAGATAAATTTAAAACTCTTGAGAGTTATAATACTTGGCCAGAAAAAAGTTCAATATTAGATTTTATAGATAAAGTTACTCATCATCAAGAAGAACCATTTGGATCAACAAGTGTTCTAGCACAATGGAAAGTGATGAAGCTTGCCAAGGAAAATAATGTTACTGTTCTTTTAGATGGACAAGGGGCTGACGAATATTTAGCTGGATATTTCCCAGAACAGAAAATATATTTGACTCAACTTTTTTTTGAAAATAAAAAAAAATACAAAAGTCAGCTTAAGAGTTTTAATTCAATTAACAGAAATAGTAATAATAACGCTGATTACTTAAATAGTGAAACATTTAAAATGAAGTTAGGAAGATTGAAAAAAACACTTTTTCGACAACCAATTGACTATATAAATTTTAAAGACAGTCTTAAAAATAGATTAAATTCTAAGGGGTTTCATGATTTACTTAGGTATGCTGATAGAAATTCTATGGCTTTTTCAAGAGAAATTAGACTTCCGTTTCTAAGTCATAAATTAGTGGAGTTTGTAATGACTCTTCCTGACGATTTTTTAATTAATAATGGGTGGAGTAAATATATTCATAGAAAAAGTTTTGATAAATTAATTCCAAATGAAATTTGTTGGAGGAAATCTAAGATTGGGTTTGAACCACCTCAAGAAAGATGGCTTAACGATAAAAAAGTAATAGAAATTTTTAATAATCAAAAAGAAAAATACAAAATAAAAGATGAAATTTTTAAAAATGAATCATACAACAACAGCTTTTTTTGGAGAATATTTTTGTCTTATTTTTACTAAAATAACAAAAACCTAAAATTTAAATCTGTTAAAAACAATTAGAAAATTATTAGTTCTTTTATTTGAAACTTTTAATTAATTTTTATAATTAATTAAATCCTACAGAAATTTAATGTTGTAATTCACTTTTAAAGTCATTTTGATAATTAGATGATATTATTTATTGTCGAATTTTTATGATTCTAAATGATGTAATTAGAACACAGAATTGTAATTAAACTACATTAAAATAAGTTTATTTTATCATAATGATTTAACTAGCTTTTGTTGTTTTATTGAGAATAAAAATAAATTTTTGTAGCTTTATGAACTGATATATTTTGTATGAGAAGCACTAAAATTTTAATTGTTATTTTTCTGTTACTTTCTAAATCTTTTTACTCACAAGACCCAGATGTTTTTACTTCTACAAAGAATGGTATTTGGAACGATAATACAGTAACAACTCCATGGTCATATAATGGAACCGACAGTGATGGAATACCTGATAGAGATGATGAAGTAATCATAAATCACGATATTACTTGTTCTCCTAATGCTTACGATAAGGTAGATAAAATAACGTTAAATACAGGTTCTTCCATTACTTTAGATCCTAATTATTATCTCATGCTATACGGCCAATATCAAACTTCTATAATTGACGGAAATATAAACGGTCCTGGTTCTTTAATATTTGCTCTTTCTCATACTTTAAGCGGTTCCGGGCTTTTAAGTAATTTTGATTTACAAATTAACAGTTGGTATTGTTATTTTGATGTAGATATTACTGCTAATTCAGTTAATGTTCCTACAACTGGTGGGTTTGAGCTATTTTCGGGCAGAACTCTAACTATTAATGGTAGTTTTATTAAGTCCAGAAGTAATAATTTAATTAATAACCTAGGCACTTTTGTTATTAATAATTCTAATTTTATGACAACTGGAAAGCCACCAGAAGAAGAATTTTATTCTTCTAATGGTAATATCATTTACAACGCAAATGGTGAATTACCAACACCATTTGATGGCGGTTATAAAGATGTTACTATTAATGGGAATGTTACTTTTGATGGTGATATTTCTATTTCGGGAGATTTAATTAATTCTAATACTTTAACTGCTTCTTCCTCAGGAAATACACTAACATTTAATGGCTCTTCAAATCAAGATTTTAGTGGTGGAACTAATAATTTAAAAAGACTTGTCTTGAATAATTCTTCGAATAATTTGAATATTTCTGCAACAACAACAATTAATATAGAAGAATACGTTGAGTCTCAGTCGGGGTCTTTTAATAATCTCGGAACTTTAATTCTTAAAAGTGATAATGATAATGCTGCAGGTATGTTAAAAGTTTCAAATTCTAATGACTTTATTGGTAACCTTACATCTGAAAGAAAATTTACAACTAGTTCAAGTGGTTGGGTTAATGTTGCATCACCAATTAAAAATACTAATATTTCTGATTGGGATTCGCAATTTATTTTTTGCGGTGATTATACTAATTCAAACTACTCGTATTCTAGTTGTGGTAATTTTTCTAGTATTTATTTTTACGACGAAAACGAAGCTAATGGTGGTTCATCATCTAGTGATGGTTGGGTTTATGCTGGACAACCCGGAACTAGTTATGCTTCCTATAATGGAGCAATCAGTCCAGGAATTGGAACTTTAATTTATGCTAATAATGGATCTTCAACTCTGTCAAAAACAGGTGTTCCAGAACTAGGTAATTCTTCAAATCAACTTTCAGTTACTGCTAAAAGTTCAGGATCATCTTCTAAGAATGGTTGGAATTTAGTTTCTAATCCTTTTCCATGTTCCATAGATTACAATTCATTGAGAAATGATAATTCATTTTTACCGGCAAGCTATTACATTGTTAATAATGGTAGTTTTCAAGCTGGAACTGGAATTATTCCACATTCACAAGGTTTTGTATTTAAGTCAACATCTTCATCTGATCAAACTTTAACTTTTGATCTAGATCATTTAACAACAACAGATTCTCAATTTTATAAATCAAATAATGGTGTTAATAAACACTTAATTATAAAAGTTTCTGGAAATGTTAATGGTTATGAAGATTATGCTAGATTATTTGCAGATAACAATTTCTCAAATAATTATGATTTAGGTGAAGATTGTCATAAAATGTTTTCAATGTACCCAGATTATTCACCTTCAATTTATTTTTTAGATAATCAACAAAATTTTTTAGAAAGATCTTGTATTAATAATAATATTAGTGAAGATGTTTATTTTGATGTTGTAGTTGGAAATTATGCACATGGTCTATATACCCTGAACCTAAAAAATGTCTCTCAATTTATGATAGGCTCTTGTATTCAACTTGAAGACTTACATACTGGAATAATTACAGATATAAGAACTGATAGTGTTTATTCTTTTTTAAGTGATTCATTATCAACATCTCCAAGATTTAAATTAAATATTGACGTCAGTTATGATATAAATGTTTCAAATTCTACATGTTTCAATGATAGCAGTGCTAATATTTTAATTTCTGGGACAATTAGTGGAAGTATATTTAACTTGATTGATTCAAATGGTTTGATTTTTGATTCTATATCTGCTGGATCTGATACAATTATTTTTAATAACTTGAATGCAGGAATTTATAATTTATCTACTAATGATTCAAATTCATGTTCCTTAAATAATCAAGATATTTTAATAACTCAGCCTGATGAACTAATTTCTCTATTTTCATATATTTCCGATACTGTTTATCTTGATAGTTCAGGATCATTAAATGTTTTATTTAGAAACAACTCAATTAACGCATTGTACTATGAATGGGACTTTGGCGATGGAACAACATCCAACGATTTTAATACAAATCATGTTTATAGTAACCCTGGTGTGTATGAAATTAAACTTACAGCAAAAAGCGATTCTTTAGGTACTTGTATAGATATTTATCAGAAAGATTTAACTATTATAAATCCATTATTGTCTACAGGAATATATAATATTAATATTAAAAATAATATATCACAAGTTGGTAATAATCTAAAAATTTCTAACAATTTAAACTGTTTTCATAAAATTGAATTAATCGATTTATCGGGAAAATTGAAAATTTCCAATAAATTTAGAAATGATATTGATGTTTCAGATCTTAGTGAAGGTATTTATATAATAAGATTTTCAAATAATAAAACTAGTATAGTTAACAAAATTTTTATCTCAAATTTCAATTAAATTTTCATTTTTTAGTTGACAATATTCTTTGTATTATTTAATGTAGGAAACATTAAGTTTAAATTCTTTTATGAAGAACGTAGCTATATATCTAACTGGTGTAAAAAACATTGACGGAGGCGGAGGAGTTGAAAGATTTTTTGCAGATTTTTTTTCAATTTATCAATCTTACAAGAATAGAAAATTTAATCTCTTTTTCTGTTGTGACCAAAATACTTTAAACTCCTTAAATAATTTGGATAAGTTAATGATTTCAAAAAATATTATTGTTATCAAGAACTTATCAAATCGTTTTAAAAAATATGGAGAGTATATTGATTTTAGATTAAAATTAAGGAAATCTAAAATTGACATTTTACATTGTGCCAATTACGGTAGACAAGATTTTGATAGATTAATGAGCATTAGAAACAGTAAAATAATTAAAATATTAAATATAGTCGATTGTCAAATTCCTTATGTTTTAAATAATATTAAGGATAGTAGGTCAACTATATATAATGAAAGATACATTTATCAACCAAATAAAATTAAATTTCAGGGAATATTTTCATGGTATAAAAAATTTATTGAGTATAGTTTAGAAAAAAAAATTTATAATTGGAATCCTTTACAAAAAAATATTGATTCTAGATTCACAGATACTAATAAATTTAAACCTTCTAATACAAAAGATAATATAATTGTTTTTGCAAGTAGAATGCATTTTCAAAAAAGACCTGATTGGTTTATTAAAGCTGTATCAATACTACATAATGATATAACTTTAGATTTATCTAGTTGGAAATTTTATTTATTTGGTGATGGTGATTTATCACCTATAATTGATGAAATGATTAAAGAAAAAAAATTAAATGATATTATACATAGACAATATTCAAAAGATTTAGCTGATGTTTTTTCAAAATCTTCTTGCTTTGTTTCAACTCAAGACTTCGAAAATTTTCCTTCTCTAAGTTTAATGGAGGCGATGTCTAGTGGTAATGCAATAATTGCAAGAAATGTAGGACAAACGAATTTATTGGTCAAAGACAATAAAAATGGATATTTACTTTCAGAGGACTCGCCAAAAGGATTAGCAAATAAAATTAAAAAATATATTTTATTATCAAATGAAGATAAAATTAACATGCAAAATCAAAGTTTGAACCTTATAAAAGAAGTTCACAACCCAAAATCTTTTTTTCTACAAATTGAAGAATTTTGGATAAATTTACTGAAAGCAAATCCTTAATTTAAATAAAAGTTATTTTGATTAATTTAATAAAAGAATTTATAGATAAATCTAAAGATTTAAAAGCCTTGGTAATTGGTGAAACTATTATTGATGAGTTCATTGAGGTAATTTATGAAGGTCAGTCTATGAAATCTTTTTGTCCTGTTTTTAAATACACAAAAACTCCAGTCAAATCACAGATTGGAGGAGTTGGAGCAATTGCTGGGCATTTAAAAGATTTTGTAAGTTCTGTTGATGTGATAACCAATAGTAATAGAGAGATTGTTAAAACAAGATTTATTGATAAGGATGGTAGTAATAAAAAACATATTGAGTTAAATAAAATAAATAACTTAGATTTTGTAAGTATTGATGTTGACACTGAAAAGTATGATTTAGTTGTTCTTGCTGATTTTGGTCATGGTTTTTGTGATAAATTAAATATAAACGATGGTTTTCATTTAATGTGTCAAACTAATTCAAATAATTTTGGATTTAATAGATTAAGTAAATGGAAAAATTTTCATAAAAAAAGTGTTTGCTTAGATTTAAGAGAAGCTAGCTTACAAATAAATAGAAGGTTAGAAAATTGTACAGAAAAGGAAGTTTTAGAAATATTTAATTATGAAATTAATTCTGATAACTTATTTATTACATTAGGCAAAGAAGGATCATTTTATAGTCAAGGTAAAAAAGTCATTAAAAATCCTGTTTTTAAATCAAAAGTTATTGATACAATAGGAGCTGGAGATACATTTTTTGCTTTTTCGTCTTTACTTTCTTCAATTGATGCCAACATTAATGATTTTTTATTTATTCCATCTCTTGCTGCAAGCTTAACTACAAATTGGGTTTGTAATGAAAAATTAGTAACAAAAGAAAATCTGTTGAAATATGCAAATCAATACCTATAATAATTTTTACAATATATATTTTAATAGCTCTGAGTTTAATGAGGTTTTTAATAGAGCAATGGATTTATTGAATGAAACAAAAAAAATTTTTTTCATTGGAAATGGTGGGTCAAACTCAATATGTTCTCATATGATGCAGGATTTTGCTAAAATTGCAAAATTCCAAACATATTCATTTTCTAATCCATCTTTAATTACATGTTTTTCAAATGATTTTGGGTATGAAAATGCAATTAGCGAATGGTTGGAAATTCATTTTGATAAAAATGATTTACTGGTAGCTATTTCATCTTCTGGAAATTCTCAAAACATTTTAAATGCTGTTGAAAAAGCTCATGCTAAATTTGGTAAAGTAATAACACTTAGTGGTTTTAAAGAAGATAACAATCTACGTTATCTTGGAAATGAGAACTTTTTCTTAAACATTGAAAATTATGGTGTAGTAGAATGTTTTCATCAAGTAATTTTGCATGCAATGTTAGACGAATATATCACTAGAGTTAACGAATGAAGATTAATAAAGTATTAATAACTGGTGTATGTGGTTTTATTGGATCAAATTTACTTGACTTTTTATTTGAAAACACTAATTGGAAAATTGATGGTGTAGACAATTTAAGTACAGGGTCAATAAAAAACATTGAACATTTATTTAATGAAGATCGTTTTCGATTCTATAAAAAACAATGTAAAGATTTAAAATCTTTGAAAGTTTATGATGTTGTTTTTCATTTAGCTGCTCTTCCAAGAATACAACCAAGTTTTATTACTATAAATGAACATTTAGATGCTAATCTAAATCAATCAATTCATTTAATTGAACTAATGATAAAAGATAATCATTATCCAAAGTTAGTTTTTAGTGGGTCAAGTTCAGTTTATGGAACTCCTAATTTAATTCCAACTCCTGAAAATGCTAAAATTGATTGTTTAAGTCCTTATGCTTTTCAAAAGTATGAATTTGAAAAATATTTAGAACTTGTTTCTAATAGATTTCCATTAAATTATATTGTATTAAGATACTTTAATCCTTTTGGTGATAGAAGTTTCAATCCGTTAAACAAAGATAATGCATACAGCAGTGTCGTAGGTATCTTTCTCAATAGAAAAAATCAAGGGAAGCTATTACAAATCACTGGAAATGGTAAACAAAAAAGGGATTTTGTTCATGTTCTAGATTTAGCAAGAGCTAATTATTTATCAGCAATTTATCCTAAAAAACTAAATACAGTCTTTAATGTAGGACTTGGTAAGACTATTAGTATTTTAGAATTAGCAAAAATGATTAACGGAAATAATTTTCAATTTATTGATAAGCGAGAAGGTGAATCTGAAATAACTTTTGCAGACATTACAAAGATAAATAAGATTTTAGGTTGGAAACCTACAATAAAAATTGAAGATTATATAAACAAATTAAATACATAATTAAGTTAAATTTTAAAATGAAAAAAGGATTTGTTTGCGGTGTTTTTGATATGTATCACGCTGGCCATGTAATGATGTTGAATGAATGTAAATTAAATTGTGATTATTTAATTGTAGCTCTAAATAAGTGTCAAAATATTAATAATAAAATAAATCCTGGAAAAAATAAACCTCTCTATAGTTTTAAGGAAAGATTGATAATTTTAGAGTCTTGTAAGTATATTGATGAATTACTAACCTACAGTTCTGAAAATGAACTATTAGAATTGTTGCAGACATTAAAAATTGATATTCGTTTTTTAGGTGATGATTATAAAAATAGAATGATTACTGGAAATGAATTAAATATTCCTTTATATTTTATTGATAGAAGCCATGGCAAAAGTACTACTAATTATAAAATAAAAATGATTGACTTATTGAAATGAGTGAAAGATTAATAAGCAGTTGGCAAATTAATAGTGACTGGACACTATTTTTAGACAGGGATGGAGTAATTAATAAAGAGAAATACAAATCTTATATTAAAACTATAGAAGAATTTAAGTTTATTGATGGTGTTTTAGAGTCACTTAAAATTTTATCTAACATATTTCCAAGAATAATTATTGTTTCAAATCAACAAGGTGTAGGAAAAGGATTAATGACAATGGATAAATTGAATGAGATTAGTAATTATATGATTGAAAAGGTAAAAAAATTTGGTGGTAGGATAGACGCCTGCTATTATGCCACTGATTTAAAAATTTCAAAATCAAACTTAAGAAAACCGGGAACTGGGATGGCGGATTTAGCAAAAAAAGATTTTAAGAAAATTGATTTTAATAAGTCAGTTATTATAGGAAATTCTTCTACAGATATTAAATTTGGGGAAAAGCTTGGGATGAAGACTGTTTACATAGGAAAAAGTATTAACATTTCTTACGATGTTCTTTCTGAAAATCTTTTTTCTTTTACAAAATCACTTATTTGTAATATGTAGTTAAAAAGTAGTTAATTTTTAAATTAAGAAGATGTTTTTTTCAAGATTAAAAAAATATAAATATTTATTAATTTTTATTCCAGTATTAATTTCTACAATTATCATTTATCACAACGATAGTTTCTATAAATATTTTAGAGATAATATTGACTCCAGATTGAAAAAGTATTTTAATTTAAGTCTATTAAATTTAACTCACACTTTTGCAAAAGAAACAGATTTATATGGATCATATAAATCATTTAATAAACCATTATTAAATACAGACTATATAAATCTTACAATTTCTGACACTTCAATTTCAAAATTGAATCAATATTTAAATTCAAAACCAATAAAAAAAAAGTGGGTTAAAGCAACACTAAATATTGATGGAGAATTTTATGAATCACATTTAAAATTTCATGGAACTGATGACAATCATTATGCCAATGATAAATATTCCTACTCGATTAAAATTAATAAAGGTGCTGGTTTTTATAAGAATGCAAGAAGATTTAAGTTGATAAAAGGTGAAGAAGCAGATCCTACAATTTTTGCAGCAAACTATGTTGCTGAAAATTTTGGTTTGATATCAACATTTGGAAAAATGGTATTTCTGAAAGTAAATAATATAAATAAAGGGTATTATTATTTTGTGGAAGATATTAAAGATGAATATTTAAAAAGGAAATTTGAAATCAATAACCATTCAATTTTAGTAAATGTTAGTGATTGGTCTAGAAAGGAAAGGGTCCAATTAAAAACTCCTCATATTAGCGATTTAGATTTAATGGGTGAGCATTTAGAATTCAATAAAAATAATAATTTACAACCTAAAGCAATTTTCACCTATAACTTAATGTCTGAAAATATAGTAAAAGAGAACGTAGATACTTTAATTAATTTTTTTGACTATAAATATATTGGAAAATTTTTAGCTATTGCCTCAATTTTCAATGATGTTCACTTTTTGACTGGAGATAATCTTAAGTTAATATATGATTTTGATAAAAATTTATTTTATCCAATATACAGAGCAGAACATTCCTGGCAAAAATTAAATAACGAATTAGTTTTTCAAGAAGGTAGATTAATAAACACTTTTGTAGACTATAATAAATTACTCTTTGAATCTTTCCCTCTATATAGAAGATCAAAAAACACTAGATTATTTAAGCTTTTATTATCAAATAATAAAATTAGAAAAGTTAGGGACAGCGTATTAATGGAGATATCTACTAACAGTAATGATTTTTTGGAAAAAATTAGAAATATTCATAGGATAAATGATAGAGTTATGCTTCATTCTAAATTAAGTAGGAGAAAATATGATATTAAGAAAAAAGAGCAAATGGAATTTATTTCTCAAATGTTATTTAAATCCTATAAATATTTGAGTTATAATCANATCTATGGAAGTATCAACATGAAAAATAAAACTATATCAATAATTAATGANTCATTTGTTTCTATAAAAATGGTAAANAAATCTAATAAAAAGTTGGTTTCATTAATTCCAGGNATTAAATTAAATGAAAATTTAGATTTAGTCTATAAAAGATATGTTGTAAAAATTAATGATTCAATTTTTAATCCTACNAATTATGACTTTNTTAACTCTTTAAATAATATAAGTGTTAAAAAAAATAATATTCACCTTAACTACATTGAAAAAAACTAAATAAGTATTTTCTCATAATTTTTCTTTTATTATTTATTTTATATGTTGTTGGAAAATTTTAAAAATTACTGCGAAAAGGGTCAAGAAACAACAGCATTTAAGGGTTTTAGAGGATTGAATTTTTTCGGATCTCTTAAATTTTCATTCATTTTATTAAAAAACAACAGAACTCTTAATAAATTTGAACGCGATTGTTTTAAAGAAAATGCATGTTACATAGGTCCTTTTATTGGAGAATTCGGTAACTTCTTATTACATATTGTCCCGTTCTTAAGTTATTTATATAAAAATAAAATTGATATTTATTATTGCGGTATCGCCAATCAGGCACCATTTTTAATTGACGATAACGGAGTAAGTTTAGTAAAAGAGTTTGTTTATTTAAGAGATTTTTTTCATGAGGTTAAACCAAGTGGGAACAGAATAGATTATTTACCTACTGATGTGTATAAAATTGTAAGAAAATTTCAAAATAAATCTCGAGAAAGCAATATTCCATACCTTGATATTTACTCAGATGTAAATCTTTACTGGTATTCCTACAGAAATTGGCAACTTAAAAGTAGACAACATATTTTCAAATTATCTAACTATTATTTAGATGATGGTAAAAAGAATAAAGTAGTTATTTTTCCAAGAAAAATGTCCACTAATTTTACTCAAAATAATGGAGGTGTTTGGGACTACAATAGAATTGGTATATTATTATCAAAATATTTTGAAGAAGTTGTTTTTATTGGTCACCCAGCAATGTCAGAATCTTTAAATGATCTTGATTCCAAAAACTTTAAATTAGACCTTTCAAATGACAATTTAAATGTTTTAAAACATTGTTCAAATGCAAAGCTTATAGTATCTCAACATTCTGGAGCTGTCCATGTTTCAGGATATACTCAAACTCCCTTATTGATAATATATAATGGGTTGCCTCCCATAAAAGGATTAGATGATACCTTAAGATTTCGAGCTAATTTCCCATATAATAATGCAGACATTGTTTTTAATTATGAAGGAATTAAAAACTATTGTAATAATATAGATAATGAATAGATTCTTATTTATAATCCCGTTAACACCTGATGAGTTCTTAAGTGAAGAAAGATATAAACTAAGAAATATGTCATTTTCAATGTTAAAATCACAAGATTTTAACAATTGGAATGCAATTTTAATAGGTGGCTCAAATAAATATGATATTTGTGATGATAGATTTATAAAGATTGATTTCGAAGGTCTTAAAGAAGAAAAAATTCAATACGCTGTAAAATATATACTAAACCATAAACTGCCCCATGAATACTTAATAAGATTAGATGATGATGATTTTTTTAATCCAAAAATCTTGAACTCTATTAAAAATAATTCATTTGATGTAATGGTTGATAAACATCAAATTTTCTGGTTAAATAATACTTCTTATTTTTCTTCCAGAGTATGGCATTGGTTCCCTAATACAATTATACAAAAACGAGAACATGCACTATCTAAATATGGCTTTTTATCTAATAGTAATATTAAAAAAGTAAATAATTTCGCAAGAGTTATTGAAAATAATCATACAAACTTTCACACTTATTTTAAGGGAAAAAAAATTAAATTAACAAATAAAAAATATCCAATCTATATTAGAACTATTTCTGATAATTCAATTACATCTAAAAATAGTACTCCAAAAGATTATTATAATAGATTCGGAATATGGAGAAAGAGAAAATATTCAAATTTTCCAAATTTAAATGGACAAAGTAATTTATATATTAAACAATCATTAAATAAGAAAATGATTAGTTTTAAAATTAATTTATTTTCATCATTAAGCTATAATTCAGTAGTCCTTTAAACTAAAAATAGTTGGAAAAAAATTTATTGATAGTCTCATATGCTTTCCCCCCATCATTAGAAATTGGTGGTAGACGTTGGAGCAAATTTGTTCCATATCTAAATAATTTAGGGTATAAAATTTCTTTGCTTACTCATCAACCTAAAATTAAAGTCGAAGACAAAATTGTTTATAATAATTTAAATAGGGTTGATTTTTTTAATTCCAAATACCCAACTGTATTAGAAAAAAGACCAGTTAATGTTATTGATCATCTGAAATATAAAGTTTCTTTGCTTTACATGAAAATAATAACTAAAAATAATTATTATGATAAAGGAGTATTAATAAAAAAAAGTTTTTTAAGAAAAGCTTCTTCTATAATAAAAGAAGAAAATATTAAATTAGTTATTATTACAGGGGCTCCATTTAGTTTACTTTACTATGGTACATTATTAAAACAAAATCTTTCAATAAAATTAATTTCCGATTTTAGAGATCCATGGACATGGGGAGATGGATATGGCATGAATATATTAAGTAGTAAAAGGAAAGAAAAAGAAATTTCTTATCAAAATGAAGTTTTAAAATTTTCTAATTTAGTTTTTGTTCCAGTTAAGCCCATGTATGATCATTTAGTTATTAATTATAAAGAGTTTAAAACAAAAATTAATATTCTTCCACATGGCTACGATAAAAATGATTTTGAAAAAGTAAAATATAATATTAAAAATAATAACAATAATTTTAGAATAATTTATGGTGGTACCATTTATTCTAATTTAGATCAACTTTACCACGAACTGTATAATTGTGTAAAGAATAATATTAATTGTGATTATAATATAGAAATTTTCACAAATGATTTTAAATATTTAACTAAGTCCCAATTATTTGAAATAAAAAAAAAAATGAGTGTCAAAAAATTATTACCAACTAAAGATTTCATGAAAAAAGTTCATTCTGCAGATGCTTTTTTACTTTTTTTCCCTGATAATGTAAAAGATTTTTTAGTTCTAAGTTTTATGAAATTATATATTTAAGAACCCCTATAATATTTGTAGGTAAAAGTGGTAAGGTGAGTAATTTTTTGGTAAACAATAATTTAGGTATTCATATTTTACCTGAAAAATTTAGTTTAACTATTAGTAACATTTTACAAAATGGTGCCATTAATAATTTCACTTATAATAATAGTTTTGATGTTGATGAATTTTCATTTGATAAGATTTCATACAGATTAAATAAATGCTTGATTGAGCTCTAGTCTTTTTAAAATCTTTTTTTAGATTCTAAATAAAAAAACACTTGACTCTAACTTAAATTTAAATATGAAAATTGCTCTTTTAACTGACGGTCTTTCACCTTTTGTAGTTGGTGGTATGCAACAACATTCTGCTTCTATAGCCGTAGAGTTAGTCAAGGCAGGGCATAAGGTAGATTTATTTCATTTTGTTCACAGAGGACAAGATGTATTAAATTTAAAAGAGATTAACAGCTTCTATTTTGATAGTAATAAAGGGTTCAATAATGTTTTTTGTTGTTTTTTCCCTGTTTCTTTAAAATTCCCTGGCCATTATATTTGGAATTCAATTAGGTACTCGAGGAGGATATATAATGAAATGTGCCGTCGAAAAGTAGATTATGATTTTATTTATTCAAAAGGATTTACAGCTTGGCAATTATTGATTAAAAGAAAAAAAAATACTATTAAAAGTAAAGTTGGCGTAAATTTTCATGGTTATGAGATGTATCAGTTTGCTCCTAATTTTAAAATCAAAATGCAACAAATTATTCTTCGTTTTTTTGTAAAAAAAATCATAAATGAAACGGATTTTGTATTTTCCTATGGAGGAAAAATTAATGATCTAATACTTTCTTTGGGAATTGATAAAAAAAAAATTTTAGAATCTCCCTCTGCAATTAGTTTAAATTGGATAAAAAACATCAATAAAATATCTTCTAACCCTAATCTAAAATATCTTTTTGTAGGAAGATATGAAAGAAGAAAAGGAATTCAGGAAATAAATAACGCATTATTACTACTCTCTAAGAATCACTTTAATTGCGAATTTCATTTTGTTGGCTCAATACCCGAGAGAAAAAAAATTCATAGTGATAAATTAAAAATCATATATCATGGTTTGATTATTGACGAAATACAAAAGAAGAAATTATACGATAATTGTGATGTTCTTTTATGTCCGAGTTATTCAGAAGGAATGCCTAACGTTGTTTTAGAAGCAATGTCAAGAGGTTTAATAATCATAGCTACTGATGTTGGAGCGATGAACACACTTGTTTCTAGTGATAATGGAATATTAATCAAAGATTGTAAATCAAGTTTAATTAAAGATGCAATTGAAAAAATTAATTTATCAGAAAAAAAATTAATTTTGAAAATGAAGTATAACTCAATCAAAAAAATTAGAGAAAATTTTTCTTGGCCCAACGTTCTAAATACTTTAACAACCAAAATTGAAAATATATTGTAATTTGATTTCAAAATTTAAATTTTTTATATATACATTATTTATAATTTTAATTTCTTTTCTTATATACAAGTACTTTTTGCGAACTTATCATCTTGAATATATGGTCAGAAAGTCAGAAAATTATCAAAATAAAATAAATAAATTTAACCAAAAAAAAATTTCTAGAAGTAGTGTATTGATTTTAGGAGACAGTAGATTCGAAAAAGTATTCACGAAAATCTCAAATGAAGTAAATCTTTCTGTTGGCGGAGAAACAGCTAAATCTTTATCTAATAGAATCTTACCTTACAATTTTAAAGACTCAATCAATATAATATTAGGAATTGGAATTAATGATTTATTATTTTCTTATCAACGGTCAAAAATTTTAAAAAACCTTGATAATCTGATTCATTTAATTTTAAAAAAAACAAATCATTCTACTTTATATTTATGTAAAATATTACCAATAAATGCAACGGGCTTTTTTTTCAAAAAAGTAAAAATTAATAACGATCTCAAAATAATTAATTCCTTTATGGAAAATTTAATTGTTAATACTAATAATAATGATAAAAAAGTAATTGATTTTAATGATTTAATTGGTTTTGATGATAGTCTATTATTTTCAGATGACGGGATTCATCTTAATAAAGAAGGTATTTCTATTATGAATAATACCATAATTAAAAGTTTAAAATAAATGAGGAAAAAAGTATATTTTCCTGGATTAAATTCTCTTCGTTTTTTTTCTGCATTATCTGTTATAATTACCCATGTTGAGTTGATGAAACACAAGTTTGGATTTGCTAATTTGTGGAGTAACAAACTAATTTTTCATTTTGGTGGAATTGGTGTTTCTTTTTTCTTTGTCTTAAGTGGGTTTCTAGTAACTTATTTAATGTTGGAAGAAAAAAGAAATTTCAATTTTTTTTCGATCAAAAATTTTTATTTAAGAAGAATTTTAAGAATTTGGCCTCTATATTTTTTAATACTTATACTTGGGTTTTTTATTCTACCTAAATTCACATATATACCATTTTTTAGTGAACATTTTATTGATGATTTTTTTTTAAATTTTATATTTTATTTATTAATACTTCCCAATATTGCTTTTTCTATTTATTATGCAGTACCATTAATAGGACAATCATGGTCAATAGGTGTAGAAGAGCAGTTTTATATTCTTTGGCCTATAGTATTTAATTTTTTTAAAAAATTTACTTTTAAATTATTAACTTATCTTTTAATATTTTGGGTTAGTGTTAAGTTATTTTTTTTAATTTTTTCACTTTATTTTGATAACGAGATAGCCTTAATAGTGAAAAAAAATCTTGCAATGTTAAAATTTGAAAATATGATAATTGGTGCTATGGGTGCTTTAATTTTATTTGAAAAAAAATCAAAAATTCTAAACTTTATTTACAACAAAACTATATTTTTTCTTGCTGCAAGTGGAATTATTATTTCAATCTATGTTCTTCCAGAGTTACTTTTTGATGGTATTCACTTATTACATTCTATTTTTTTTATTGTGATTATTTTAAATGTTTCAACTAATCCAAATACTAATTTTAGATTAGAAAGCCCAGTACTTAATTTCCTTGGTAAAATTTCTTATGGATTATACATGTATCATCTCATTGTTATTTACTTTGTTCTCACTCTTATGGTACGTTTTGATATTTATCATGAAAATTATTCTTTATCAACTTTTTTATTGTACTCACAAAGTATGATTATCACATTTTTAATATCATATTTTTCATATACTTTTTTTGAAAAAAGATTCTTAAAAATTAAATTAAAATTCACTAAAGTTGTTTCATCGAACTAATTGGAAAATTATTTCTTAAAATATAAATATTCTTTTAAAGAAAATTATAAATTTCTAACCATCCTATTTATATGTATTTTTTCATCTTCTTTCACCTTTTTTAAATCTCCTTTTGAATTTTATTTTTATTATATTTTTGTAATAATTTTAACCCCTTTCTTGTTCTTTAAGAATAGTTTCCCAAAGTTTGTTATTAAACCTTTTGTGTTCCTTTTGATAATTGGATCTATTCATGTCATATTAAATAATAATCTACAGTTCACTTTCATTAAAATTTATGGTGGGCTACTAATCATGATTTTATTCTTTTATTACTTAATAAATCACGTAGATTTTAATGTAAAGTATTTATTTTATTGGTATTGTATGTTTTCTTATTATATCAGTCTTATAGGCATTTTCCAAGCAATTTCTTTTCTTTTAAATTTTAAATTTGGTTATGATTTTTCTTGGTGTTTAAATAAATGGGCAGTTGTTAGGGGTGGTTTAATTGGTATTAGATTAAATTCTATAATTTCAGAACCTACTTATTTAGCAACTGTATTATCACCCTCTATATATGTATCGATTAAAAGTTTAATTTCTAAATCAAGTTTTATCTACACAAAATTTCAATCAATTATTTTAATATCAGTCATGATATTAACTACTTCTACAATAGGTTATCTAGGCTTGCTAATTTCAGTTATATTATTAACAAATACTATCAGGCTAAGATTTATAATTTTCGGAATATTTATTTCTTTTTTTGGATTTAACCTTTCATATAATTTTGTGCCTGACTTTAAACAAAGAGTAGATGCTGCTAAAGGTCTTTGGATTGACAACGACTTTAGATTAATTAATACTAATAATTCAAGTTTTGTTCTTTTTAATAATTTACACGTAGCAAAGAAAAACTTATCCAAATATCCCTTATTTGGCACTGGTTTAGGTTCCCACGAAACTGCATTTAAGAAGTATACATTAACAAGGTCTTTAATTCAATATGATTTTGAATTTAATATAAAAGATGGTAACTCTTTATTTATTAGGTTATGTACTGAAACTGGTCTAGTTGGTGTTTTTTTTGTTCTTGCTTTTATTTTTAAAGGGTTTATTTATAAAAATAATTATAGAGATGAAAGTCTTATGCTTAATCAAGCAATTAGTCAATCTATTTTTGTTCTACTTATATTGGTTTTAATAAGACAAGGTAACTATATGTTAAATGGCCTTCCATTAATTTTTTTGTTGTATCATTTTAACCGTAAAGAGTTTGATCAATTGGTATCAACAAGTGAATGATTTTTATTATTTCATTAATAAATCGATAATATTTCTTTTTTTTCTCCACCTGTAATTTTCTATAGACCCTAAAGAAAAAATAAAATGATATTTATTCCAGTAAGCTTCAACATTAATTCTTTTAATAGATAATTTGTTCTTTTCAATATTTTTACCATGTATTGTAGTATGATGAAATTCGTAATTTTCTTTTATTCTTTTAACTGAATATTTATTTAAACTTTTCAAGCTATTATTAATAGAGCAAAAATGATTTAGTTTTACACCTAATTTATTCTCAATTATTTTCTTAGAAAGTATTACTTCATTATTAATTTCATTTTTTTTACTATTAACATTCATAATATGTGACAGAGAATGGGAACCAATTATATTTTTTTTTAAAATTAACTTTTTTAAATATTCCCATGAAACTGGTTCAAAATCCTCTTTTTTGTTTTCAATATTATAATTAATATTTGGTCTTATATTTTTCTTATAAAAGACCTCTGGCTCATTTGAGTCAATATAATTTGGAATAATGAATAATAAAGATTTTATATTTCTTTTTTCTAGAAAATCAAGTGCCTTTATAATATTTTTTGGACAGTCATCAAAAGTTATTAGTAATTTCGGTTTTTTAGATTGTAAAGAGTTTACAAAAATATTGGATAAATCTAGAGGATTAATAAAAGAATAGTTTTTAGAAAGGTACTCTATTTGTTTTTCAAAATTTTCAAGAAATTTCAACGGCACCCCATGATAGTTTAGAACGATTAATTCTTTGCAGTTTATTTTTTTTTTAAAAAAATAATGTTCTATAAAACCTAGAATAACTTTTATTAAGTCTCTTTTTCTATGAATTTTTGTAGAAAACTTTACCATGTATCAATATCTGATCTAAATAAAAGAATGTTATTAAAATTTACTTTTTCATTGCCTTTATAAATAAAATAAATTTTCTTTTTTATAGACTTGAAATTCTGTTTTTTAATTATTTCATCAAAAATTTTTGTGTTATTTGAGATTGCAATGCTAATGAAATTGGCAATTTTATATTTCTTTATCATTTTTATAAAATCTTCGAATGCATTGTTCATTATATCTTTATTGAAATCATCAAATTCTACACTTCCAATAATTAATTCTTTAATAATTTTTTTTCTTATTAATAGTTTATAGCAAAATTCGATTTTTGAATTTTTTTCGCAATATTGGAAATATAATTTTTCACCGCTAAATTTATTTCTATAATTATAAAATGTTTGATTATTTTCTAGAGCTATATAGTTTTTCATTTTAAAATTAAAATACAGTTTGTCTTTTTTTAATTTTACTTTTGTTTTTTTATAAAAAATCAAAGGATTGTAAGATATAGGCTTTACATGCCACGATAGATTAATGTTATTTATCCATTTTTTTCTTCTAAAACTTCCAATTGATTCTTTAACAGGAAACCCTATTAAAAAGTCTATTTTTCTTTCCATTATAATTTCGTCTATTTTTTCAAGCATTAATCCAAATACTCCTTTTCCTCTATAAAGTTTACTCACAATAGAGTTTCCAGACTGAAATGAATTATATTTGATTTCTCCATTTTTGTAAGGCCAATAGAAGTATGATTGAAACCCAATTATTTCTTTATTAATTAAAGCAACAATTCTAATACATCTTTTTTTTTGAAATTCATCATCATATAATTTTTCAAACTTATTTTCAAATTGATTTTCATCTAAGTTATATTGGTTTATAAATAACTTTAAAACAGAACTTTTCATCCAATCTTGATATTCGATAATTTCAATATTCTTCAATTCTAAAAAAATTATTTAGATTTAATGTAATGAAAATTCTTATCTTATATTATGAAATAGCAAACTATAATATTCCATGCTTTAAAGAGTTGTCAAGAAAAAATGAATTATTTCTAGTTAAATATGATGTTAATCAAATTGAAGCTCCATTTCAATTTGATTTTAATTTTCCAATTACAATATATGACTTTAAAGAATTTAATTTTATGAAATTAAATAAGCTCTGTAATTTCATAAATCCTGATTTAATTCTTTGTGCTGGATGGATAAATAAAGACTATTTAAGATTATGTGTTAAAAATAAAAATGCTTTAAAAGTTTTAGGATTTGATACCCCTTTAGAATCAACTTTAATACAAAATTTAAAATCTTTTCTCTTTAAAATGATTTATAAAAACTCATTTAATTATGCATTTGTACCAGGAATTGACCAGTCTTTATTAGCTATTAAAATGGGATTTAATAAAAATGAAATTATTGATGGAGCTTATTCTTGTGATTATAACTATTTTAAGAATTTAGGTTTTCTTGCAAATAAGTTAAAGAAAATAAATTTCCCTAAAAGATTTTTATTTGTAGGAAGGTATATTAAGAGAAAAGGACTTTTAGATTTGTGGGAATCCTTTGTTCAATTGCAAGAAGAATCACCAAATGATTGGGAGCTTTGGTGTGTTGGGAAAGGTCCTCTTTATAAAGACAGGATAATTCATCCAAAAATCAAGCATTTTGGATTTGTACAACCACATAACTTAAGTTCTACAGTTAGTGCTACATCAGTTTTTGTTCTACCCAGTCATTATGAGCCTTGGGGAGTAGTTGTTCATGAATTTGCCTCTGCAGGATATCCATTAATATTATCAGATAAAGTCTCATCTGGGAATTCTTTTTTAAAAAATGATGTAAACGGTTTTAGCTTTAAATCAAAAGATATAATAAGCCTTAAAGATGTTTTAAAAAAAACAATCTTAACTAAAGATAATGAACTTCTAAAAATGGGCCAAATAAGTATTAAATTAGCATCAAAATTTACTCCTAAAATTTGGGCAAAAAAACTAACATCATTAAAATGACTAAAATACTTATAACAGGCGGAGCTGGAAATGTAGGTGGAGCATTGGCTAGAAAATTAGTGGAGAGTCTAAATTATTTTGTTGTCATTGTAGATAATCTTTCTACTGGATCCATTACAAAATTACCTTCTAAAAAATTTTCTAACTGGACTTTTATCAATTGTGATGTGAATAATTACACAAGTATTTCAGAA